>DASXPZ010000204.1:0-2974 GCA_036493275.1 Pirellulales bacterium | reverse complement strand
CCAGCGGCCGCGACCACAATCCGCATGGATTTACGGCGTGGCTGGCCGGAGCGGGAGCGAAGAGGGCCTTCAGCTACGGGGCCACTGACGAGTTCGGTTACAAAGCCGTCGAGACCGTCCTAACGGTTCACGACCTGCACGCGACGATCCTCAACATTTTGGGAATCGACCACGAGCGGTTGACGTTCTACCACAACGGCATCGAACGACGGCTCACCGATGTGCATGGGCGCGTGGTCTCCGAAATTCTGGCTTAGGAGGGCAGACAAGAATGTCTACCCTCCTGCGGTTCATTCGATCGACGCGCAAAAAAGCCGGGGGCTTGCGCTCCCGGCTTTCGGACGAACACATGCGCATCAACCGCGGCTCGATTTACTTCTTAAGCGCGGTCTCAATGGCTTCGACCACTTCAGGGCTGCTCGGATTCACGCGGCTGCGATAGCGGGCGATCACCTTCCCGTCGCGGCCGATGAGGAATTTCTCGAAGTTCCATTTCACGACGCCCGGATCGGTCGGAGTCGCCTCCTCGGAGGTCAGCCACTTGTAAAGTGGGGACTGGTTCTTCCCCTTCACGTCGATCTTCTCAAACAGATCAAAGGTCACGTGGAATTTCGACGTGCAGAAATCGCGAATCTTTTGCGCCGAGCCCGGCTCCTGCTTGCCGAACTGATTGCAAGGAAACGCGACGACGGCCAGCCCGTCCTTGCCGAACTTCTCGTGCAGCGCCTCCAGATCCTTGTATTGCGGCGTGTAGCCGCATGCACTCGCGGAATTGACGACGAGCAGCACCTTTCCCTGGTACTTCGAGAAATCGACTTCTTTTCCTTCGAGCGACTTTGCCTTGAATTCCAGCACGGGTGACGTCCCCTTCGCGTTCTCAGCCGAATGAACCAGGGTGGGAGCGAGGGACAACAACACGCCGGCAAGAATCGCGATCGACCTGGAAGGCATCATCAACTCTCCTGCACGAGGGAAGGGGTAGGGGCGGGGACCAACGTCATTTCACTCTACCCGAAACCCCGAACAAAAAAAATCAATCAAACGTTTCTGCGGCTCCCCGCGCGTCGGCAAAGCTGCCCGCGATCGGCGCCCCTCGTCAGGCGCGCCAAATCGCCGTAAGATTAAGGTCAACCATCAAGCGAAAGTGACGGCGTCGATCATGGGAAAATCCCCGAACGCGGAAAGCGGCGCGCCTGCAAAGATCGGAATTGTGACCGTCTCGGACCGCGCCAGCCGCGGCGAATATGAAGACCGCGGCGGTCCCGCCATTCATCAGTATTTGATGACAACGCTGACCTCGGCGTGGCATCCGGTTGTCCGCGTCGTCTCGGATGACCGGCCCATCATCGAGCAGACGCTCATTTCTCTGTCGGAGGTCGAGGGATGCTGCCTGATCGTCACGACGGGGGGAACGGGTCCGGCCGCTCGCGACGTCACTCCTGAAGCCACCGAAGCGATTGCGCACAAACTTATGCCGGGCTTCGGCGAGTTGATGCGGAAAGTTTCGCTGGAAAAAGTTCCGACCGCGATCCTCTCGCGACAAACGGCGGGAATCCGCGGCCGCTGCCTGATCGTCAACCTACCGGGACAGCCGCGCGCGATTGCCGAATGCCTCGACGCCGTCTTCCCGGCGATTCCGTATTGCATCGACCTGCTGGGCGGGCCCTATCTCACGACCGATGAGAGCAAGGTCGTCGCCTTTCGGCCGAAGAAAGCCTAACGACTAAATGGGGCCCAGTTGCAGTCGCAATGATGGCTCGACGGGAGGGCGAAACTCCGGCTGAACCTCTACCTTTTTTTGGAAAAGACGAAAGACGGCTCAGCAGGAGCTTCGCCCTCCCGACTGAAGACGGCTCGGCGCTAGCCCGCCACTTTTGGTTGGGCCGCGGGGTCGGGCTCGTGGCTCAGATTGAGCGTGTTGGCGGGAACCATGCGCTCGTTCTCGTTGTCCCAAGCCATCATCTGGCTCGTCCGCCACGATTCGTTCGCCATGCAGACGGCGACCACGGCGGCCATGCCGAGCTCCGGCGGGCAATTCAACGGTTCGCCGTTTCGCAAGTGGTTGTGCAGGTTCGTGTGGTGATTGTGCATGTCTTCGCGGTGATGCTGCTTCTCCTTGTGTTCTGCGAGCACCTTTCCGTCCTTGTCCTTCGCCACCCACCCCTCGTTCGTGAAATACAGCGTCCCGCGATATCCGCGAATCACGTGATCGAGCCCGACGCGGTTGCTCATCGTTCCCAGCACGTACACGGTCATCCCGCGCGGATACTCGCAGATCATCTCGAAGTTGTCCGGTAGATCCCGGCCGTCCGGCCATTGCCAGATCCCGCCCATCCCCACGACGCGCCTCGGATACTGCAGATCGCAGGCCTTCATGATGCGGCTGATGCGGTGGATAAACAGGTCCGTACAGATTCCGCCGGAATACTGCGAATAGTTGCGCCACTCGAAATAGTGGTGCGGGTTCCACGCCGTCTGGGGAGCGTGTCCCACCCAGGCGTTCCAATCGAGGTCGGTCGGCTGTGGCATATGGGAATCGAGGCCCGGAACGCGCCACGGACCCTGCACGTCGTAGCGGCGCACGTACTCGATCTGCGCTTGGACCACTTTTCCGATCACGCCTTGCCGGATCGCCGTGGCGGCCGTGCCGTAACTGTCATCCGACATGGCCTGCACGCCGACCTGCAACGGAAGCTTCGTCTCCTTCTGTTTCTTCAAGACGGCCAGCCCCTCGGGAATGGTGTGGGTCATCGGCTTTTCGCAGTAGACGGCCTTGCCGGCGTCGAGGGCCGCGATGGTGATGCCCGAATGCGAATGCTCGGGAACGGCGATCGTCACATAATCGACCGACTTGTCGTCGAGCACGTGCCGATAATCACTGACCGCCTTGCCCGACCCTAGTCGCGCGACGCCCTCTTGCGCCCGCTTGGTCCAGCAGTCGGCGACGATGACTCCCTCGAGATTGTTCTTCTTG
>DASXPZ010000203.1:0-2413 GCA_036493275.1 Pirellulales bacterium | reverse complement strand
TCGAAAACGCCGAAAAATATCAACGCCAATTAGCGCGCGAGCGCGACCGCCTGCAGGTTCTGCTCGAAATCACCAACGTATTGGTCTCCGAGCTCGATATCCGCGAGCTATTCCCCAGCATCACGGCCTGCCTGCGGCGCGTGATGCCCAGCGAATATTCCAGCCTCGCCTTGCTGGCCGAAGACGGCAAAGAGCTGCGCAACTACGCGCTGGTATTCGAAGGGAATCCCGGCATCATCCCGCAAGGCGCCCACGCCGCGCTGGATGCCACTCCCGCCGGCCGGGCCGTGGAAACACGCCTTCCGGTGGTGATGGATGCGCACGACCTGGCGCAATTCAATTCGCCGCTGGCCCAACGTCTGCTCGAAGGCGGCCTCAAGTCGCTCTGCTGCATACCCTTGATCACGCGCAATCGCGTCCTCGGCACGTTGAATATCGGCAGCACCAAAGAAAGCGCCTTCCTGCCCCCGGATGTCGATTTTCTCAGCCAGGTGGCGGGCCAGGCCGCCATCGCCATCGAAAACGCCACCGCCTTCCAGCAGATTGCCGAGCTCAAGGATCAACTGGCCGAAGAAAAACTCTACCTCCAGGACGAAATCCGCACCGAGCAAAATTTCGGCGAGATCATTGGCGACGAACCGGCCTTCCGGCGCGTGCTCGATCAAGTGGCTACTGTCGCGCCCACCGACGCGTCCGTCATGATTCTGGGCGAAACCGGCACCGGCAAAGAGCTGATTGCGCGCGCGATTCACGATCTCAGCGGCCGCCGCGAGCGCACCTTCGTGAAGCTCAACTGCGCCGCCATTCCCACGGGCCTGCTGGAAAGCGAACTCTTCGGCCACGAGAAGGGCGCCTTCACTGGCGCCATCAGCCAAAAGATTGGCCGCTTCGAGTTGGCCCACCAGGGGACGCTTTTCCTGGACGAGGTGGGGGACATCCCGCCAGAGTTGCAGCCCAAACTTCTTCGCGTTCTTCAAGAGCAGGAGTTCGAGCGCCTCGGCGGCACGAAGACGATCAAGGTCGACGTGCGCATGTTGGCGGCAACGCACCGGGACCTGGCGAAGATGGTGGGCGACGGCCACTTCCGCCAAGACCTGTATTATCGACTCAATGTCTTTCCGTTGATGCTGCCGCCCCTGCGCGAGCGCCGAGACGATATCCCGCGGCTGGTGCGTCATTTCACTCAGCAGTTCGCCCGCCGAATGGGCCGCCGGATCGAAACCATCACGTCCGAAGTGATGGAGGCGCTCGTTCGCTACTCCTGGCCGGGAAATGTTCGGGAGCTACAAAACGTCATCGAGCGCGCCGTTATCCTTTCCCCGGGCTCGGTACTACAAGTCCCCCTAAGCGATTTGAAAACCGTGCCGGAGCAGGCGCCGTCGCAGGCGTCGCAGGAAAATCTTCCGGTAACCCTGGTCGATGCCGAGCGTGACCATATTCTCGCGGCGCTCCAAGAAGCCGGCTGGGTGCTCGGGGGCCCGAAAGGCGCAGCCGCCCGCCTCGGGATGAAGCGGTCCACGCTGCACTGGAAGATGCAGAAGCTCGGCATCACGCGACCCGACTAGCGCCAGCCGGCTGGCGCGGGCGCTCACCCGCTGGCGCGCCAAGGTTGGCGCGTTCTTCTCAGTCGCATCCGTCGTCTTGGCACTTTTGCACGCCAAGTCTCGGCTCCAGCCGTTCTTACGACGCGAAGCGATAACTCTTTACCGCGCTGGCATGGCTCGTGCTTTAGGCCATGGCAACGGTCACGATCAAAACACAGCTCTCGACAGAAGTGAGGCGTGTCATGGTTACCAGCACAAAACATCCTCTGGTTCAGCTTCGCGAACTCAATGGTCGACTGCGAGAGGTCCGCCAGACGCAAACGGCCCGCATCTACTCGCGGCCCAGACTGATCGCCGAACTCGATTGGTTGTTGATGGACCCGCCGGAACACGACAGCGCGGACGACTTGCGCGACCTGAGCGAAAGACTTGGCCGCTAACGGTTCGGCACTGGCAATCGTCAGATGTGGATAACGGGCGTCCGTGCAGGAGGGTAAGCAATGCTCAGGATTACGGTCCGCGACGAACTGTGTTCCGTCACCTTTCAACTGGAAGGAAGGTTGGCGGGCCGCTGGGTGCAAGAGCTTAAGGAATGCTGGCAGCGGACTGCGGCGGCGCAGCAAAAGCCGATCGTCCGTGTAGACCTAGCTGGAGTGACCTTCGTCGACGCTGAGGGTCAGGCTTGCCTAGTGGCGCTGCATCACCAAGGGGCCGAGCTTGTCGCCGCCGACTGCCTGACCAAAGCGATTGTCGCTGAAATCGCCGAGACTGGTCGATTGGTCACAGAACACATTGAAGCCGAAGCACAAAGCGATTGTGACGTGGGACGTGAGTCTCAGCAGCCACGCGAGAGTACGTAATCAATCAAA
>DASXPZ010000202.1:0-5255 GCA_036493275.1 Pirellulales bacterium | reverse complement strand
TATGACGTCCGGCCGCTGAAGCCCGGCTACCAAGAACTGATCGACGCCGGATTCCCCGCCGCGAAGAAGCCGTAAGCCGGCCGCCGCGATCGATCGTCCAAATTCCTCCCGCGGAGACCAACCCCGATGCAGGGCGTGATGTGGGGTGGAGTCGTCGCGCTTGCCGGGATGTTCGCCTTGTTTGTAGTCGTTGGTTGGCTGGCGGCGCGCAAGGTCAAACAACATTCGCCCGTCGAGATGATGTTGGCCGGCAGGACGATGCCGATCTGGATCGCTGTCCTCACGACCACCGCCACCTGGGTCGACGGCGGCTATCTATTGGGCACCGTCGAGCAGACTCAACACAGCCTGCCGTCAGGGCTGCAAGGAGGCGTTTGTTTTGGTCTGAGCCTGATTTTGGGGGGTCTCTTTTTCGCGATTCCAATGCGGCGGATGGAATTCACGACGCTCGTCGACCCCTTTGAAGCCCGTTTTGGCCGCGGTTGGGCCGCCGTGCTGTTTCTGCCCGCCATGTTGGGTGAGCTGTTCTGGAGCGCGGAATTGCTAGTGGCGATTGGTGCCACGTGCAGCGTGATTTTGAATATCGATCTGACGACGGCGATCATTGCCTCGGCCGCGGTCGTGACCTGCTACACCGTGATTGGCGGAATGTGGAGCGTCGCTTATACCGATGCTTTTCAATTGGCGCTCGTGCCGATCGGCATGTTGGCGGCGCTGCCGTTCGCGCTCGCCGCGACAGGCGGCTTGGAACAATCATGGGCGAGCTACTCCGAGCGAATGGGAAGCCTCGCTTTTCTCGTTCCGCCTTTTGGCCAAGGCGATACTAATTGGCCGATCGCGAGACAGATCGTCTGGTGGGATCTCTCGGTGATGCTCATCTTTGGCGGGATTCCATGGAACTGTTACTTTCAACGTGTGCTTGCCTGTCAGAGCCCGGAAAAAGCCCGTTGGCACTCGCTAGTGGCCGGAATATTGACCATTGTGCTGACCGGTCCGCCGATTCTGCTGGGCATCGCGGCGTTCGTCTACACCGGCTGGGACGCCGAACAGCGTCTGATGTTGCAAGAGAACCCGGCGATGGCGTTGCCGATGCTGTTGCGAGCGACCGCGCCGGCAGCCGTGGCCGTGCTCGGATTGGGAGCGATCGTGGGCGCCGTGACGTCCAGCTTCAGCGCTTCGATCCTTTCGGCCGGATCGATGTTCAGTTGGAATGTCTACCATCGCTTGCTGGCGCCGCAGGGAACGTCGGAGAGTCTATGGCGTGTGATTCGCGTCTCGATTGTGGCGCTCGGCGTCGCGGCCGCGGCGATGGCGCTGGCGGTTCGCAGCGTGGCCGAGTTGTGGTTCTTTACGGCCGATCTGGTATTCGTGCTTCTCTTTCCGCAGCTGGTCATGGCGCTGTTCGACCCAAAGGCCAATCGGACCGGATCGATCGCGGCGTTTTGCGTTTCTCTAGCGCTACGACTGGGTGGCGGAATCTCGATCTTGGGCATTCCTGCGTGCGTCTCGTACGGGGCTTTTGCGTCGCGGTTGAGCGGGATCAACCCGGACGTGTGGCTCGATCGCGCAACGGGGGAATCGGTCTTTCCGACTCGCGCGCTGGCCGCGGTGGCGGGGTTGATCCTGCTGCCCTTGGTCTCGCGATGCACGGCGCGCTGGGACCCGCCGCGCGAACTTGGTACATTCAATCTGGGCCGAAACTCGGCGGAAATCGGCCTCCGCTGAAGCTTCGATCAAAAGAGCTTCTGGAAGACTCACGGACGCCCCCCTGCGCCTCTCTGAGTGCTATCCTTGATTCGTTGCGCCGCTTCCAACCCAACTTCGCCATCCGACCTGCAACCCAGCCGAGCCTTTCCCATGTTGATCCAAGCCGAACGCCCTCGCATTAGCGTCTCACACGTCTACGCCTGGGGAGTCCATCTCTACACTGGCATGGGGCTGGTGGTCGCCGGAGCGATCGCCTGGTTGCTCGTCGGAACCGATCCGATGCGATTTCGCGACTCGTTTCTGCTGATGGGTTTGGGCATTTTGATCGACGCGACCGATGGCTGGTTCGCCCGGCGCGTGCGCGTAACCGAAGTGCTCCCCGGCTTCGACGGTCGCCGTCTCGACGACCTGGTCGACTTTCTCAACTACACCTTCTTGCCGCTGCTGTTGATTTATCAGGCCGATATGCTACCCGAACGACAGAGCGCATGGCTCTTGATCCCGCTGTTGGCCAGCGCGTACGGCTTTTGCCAGGTATCAGTGAAGACCGAGGACGGCTACTTTCTCGGCTTTCCGTCGTACTGGAACCTGGTCGCGTTCTACCTCTGGGCGATGCAGCCGCCGGCCTGGGCGACGATCACGCTGTTGATGACCTTTTCGCTACTGACGTTCGTGCCGATCCGCTATTTGTATCCCACTCAGCCTGGCTTTTTGAACCGGATCAGCGCGATCTTCGGCGCGATCTGGGGTGGCTTCGTGGTCGCGATTCTTTGGAGCTGGTCGACCGAACCGGCGAGCAGCGCGCAGACGCAACAGTTGGTCTGGCTGTCGCTCTTTTATCCGGCGTATTACTTCTTCGTCTCCTGGATGTTGACCAGCCGCCGCTGGATGCGCCATGCGCGGGCGAAGAAGATCTCGCGGTAGCGAACATTTCGCCCATAGTTTGCTGACTAACTATCGCCGCGGCGGTCAAGCCGGGCTGAACTTGGCGCCGAAATTTGATCGTGTCCCTCGCACGCGAATCCACTTCTGAATGGTCGCGTCGATTTCTTTCGGTTTTCGGGTAAAAACGGATCCGCTGAAAATACTCAGGTTTTCTCTTGGCATTCGGAGATTCGCTGGACTACAATCCTCGTCACGGTTGAATCCGCGGATTGAATCCCGCTGAGTAGTCCCTCAAAGTCCCACAGCTTTTTCTTGGGGTAGACGCTAATGAAATGGAGCTATTTCTTTGCCGCTTGTTTTGTGCTTGGTTCGGCACATGCGAATGCGGCGCTTGTCCAGTACGAGGCCGCCGGCACGGTCACCTCGGTGAGAGGGACCAGCCTCACCGCCGGATTGCCGTTCACTCTCGCCTTCGAGTATGACAACTCGACGATTGGCGTCCAAAATAAGAGTGGTCCTGAGACGGATTATAGGATCCCTTCTAACTTCACCCTGCACGTTGCAGGCGTTGACGCGGTTGGCGTTACGACCAAGTCAACCCTCTCTTTGTTCAACATCAACGCGACGATTGGCGGCGTCCCGACTCCCGAAGGCGATCTGCGCCTCACCATGACTCTGCAGTCTTACAACCAAAACGGAACGCCCCAAGCTGGCGGGCAGGCCTTCGTTCTCGATTTTATAAAGCTCGGAACTTGGACAACGAGCGAGTTTTCGCCGACGGGGCTCTCGCTACTTGCGCCGATCAATCTTGCCACTTACACAACAAATACGATGGCCGTCAGCACCCTGGCGACGAAATACTTTTACGATGGCTTGAACGAATGGCATTTGAACGGCGCACTTCCAGGCGCGCTAGTCAACTTTCATATCGATTCACTATCGGTTGTGCCGGAGCCCTCCACAATCGCACTGCTGCTTTCGGCGACAGCTTGCGCCGGAATCTGGAGATTTAAGCGGCGGCGGATTCGCTAGTCAGCGAGCAGCAAAAAAGGGAAACATGCCGCGCGGGGCAAAGCTCACGCTTCCCACTCGCGCAGTTGCCGTTCGACTTCAGCCCGTGAGAGTCGCGCGCTCGCGGTTCGGCGAGCTAATTCAGCCAGCGGATCGTCCTCGTTCGGACGCTGCGCGAGCGATGCCTCTTCCTCCAGGGCCGCCAGCCAGGCCGGCGCCTCGAGGCCTGAACCGCTGGGCTGCTCGGCGAACTCGGCGATTTCCTGTTCCAAGAGGGCAAAAGCCGGCCCGGCGCCTTCGCGCTCGATTTCTCGCACGGCCGGCGCCACAAGTGCCCGCAATCGATCGATGGCCAGAGGGCCGACAAACCGCTCATGCAGCCGCGCGGCGACGCTCGGCAGCCGCATCCGGTAGCGCTCGACTAATTCGGCGAAGCGCGCCAGGTGCCAATCGGCCACTTCGCTCGTTCGCTCGGCGAGCGCCCGGCGCCACATTTCGGCCGCTTCCAACCGGCCGCGGCGCATCAGCGCCTCATGAACCAGCACCACCGGGCGGATATTCCAGGAGACCCGGTCGTAGCTGGCCTTCAGCCGCAAAAAATCAATCAGCATGTAGAGTAGCTCGCCCCGGTCGGACTGCGTGGTGGTGGTGTTGAAATCTTTGTACTCAGCATAGTTTTCGATGATCGTCTCGACGATCGTTTGCAATCGCTCGATCGCCGTCGCGCGGGCGATGCCCTGATCGAGATCTTCGATCAGCTTTAGCGGATTCAGCGGGTCGGGCTCCTCTTCCAGAATTCGCAGGTAGGCTTCGACGCCCTGGTCGGCGATCGCGCGGAGGTTGCCGATATTCAAAAATCGCTGTGTGAACAGGTCATGGCCATAACGCTCGATGAATTCCACCAGCGCCGTCCAGCGATCGTTTTCGGCCACGCGCTCCAGCACCGAGAGCCGCACCGAGCGACTATGTTCGAGCCATCTTTGCAACAGGGGCTCGGTCGCCATTTGCAGGCATTCGACGAGCTCGAGGTCGGTCCCGGGAAGCAGGGGCTGGGCAGTTTCACTCGCCGCGGCTGATTCTGGCGTCGCGGTCGCGCTAGCCGATTGGCCGGGAGGACTCCAACTCTCGGACGAATCGATCAGGCTTTCGACGATCGCGCGGAACGCCGTCTCGAACAAGCGGTCGAACTCGGTCACGGAGCGTTCTTGCTGCGAGCGATGTCGCTCCATCGCCTGCGCCGTGGCCAGCAGGCGGCCACTTTCCGCTAACAGGCCCAAGCGGGGTAGCGCCGTGAACAATTCCAACAGCATCTGCTTGAGCGATTGCGTCTGAGCAAGCTTGAGCGGATCGCCGCCGCGAGCCAGCGGCACGTACAGAATCGGCAACTTGTCGAGCTCGTCAATCAGCGACGGAAAAGCCGCGCAAACTTGCTGCGTCTCGCAACGAAGGATGCCGATCAGCACCGGCTCGGCCAGCGCTTGCCAGCGGTGATCCGGCCGATCCGCGAGCGTTTGCGCGTCGTCGGTCGCGCCGATCCGTGCCCTGATCCAACGGACGGCCGTCGCCGCGTCGACCACCGCCGCGACCGTCTCGGCAGCCAGGCCCTCTTTGACGCGACGGCGCCGATCGTATTCCAATAGCGAAGTCGGCGA
>DASXPZ010000201.1:0-6107 GCA_036493275.1 Pirellulales bacterium | reverse complement strand
TCCAAGCAAGATCGTCGCCTGGATCAGGGCGGCCGAGCTGCGCGCCGTCAATGTCGCCAGCAGCGTGGGGGGCAGGCCGCGCTGGCGAATCGCGCCCGAGGATTTAGAGGCGTTTCTCGCGCGGCGGCAGTTCTCACCCGCGCCAAAGGACAGCCGTCAGAGGAGGCGGCCACGAGATACCGGAGTCATCCAGTTTTTCTGAACGGCCCCAGGGGGCGCGCCTGCGTTTGGCGCGCCACCCGGGGCCAATTTGCTTGCAACGGCGAGCGATTCGAGCGCGAGATTCAAAGGATTCTCGGCTATTCAGTTCAAGCATTAGTTGTTGAAAGCTCCTGGCAGGAAATTGGGGCGGGTGATTGGCGATCCAAAATCAACCCGGCAGCTGTCGTCGGCTCGTTACTCGGGTGGTCCGCCGCAGGCGTTCCACTGCTGCTTGCCAGTGACCACCAGCGCGCCGGCCAATTTGTATCCCGCGTGTTGTTCATCGCCGCGCGTCGCCGCTGGCGCGAAGCTCGTTCGTTCGTTGGCGTCGCAACAGGTGTGGAGGTTTCGGAATGACGTCGGCCATCCTTTCACACTTGGAAAACGTTCGTTCGCACGGCCCGGGCAAGTGGTCAGCTCGCTGTCCTGCGCACGACGATCGCGTCAACAGCTTGTCGGTTAGTACTGGAGAGGACGGCCGCACGCTATTGCACTGCCACGCCGGATGCGACACGAAATCCATCGTCGCCGCTGCCAGGCTGGAAATGAAAGACCTGTTCGGCGCCACCACCCTGGTATCGCCGCGGCCCAGGATCGTCGCCGAATACGATTACCGAGACGAATCGGGCCAACTGCTTTACCAGGCAGTCCGGATGAGCCCCAAAACCTTTCGCCAGCGAAAGCCCGACGGAAACGGCGGTTGGAAGTGGGAACTGAACGGTGTCCGGCGCGTGCTGTTTGGACTGCCCGAACTGTTGGGCGCTGATTCATCACAACCGCGATTCATTCCGGAAGGCGAAAAGGATGTCCTCAGGCTGCGAGAAAAGGGTCTGATCGCAACCACGAACGTCGCCGGGGCCGGAAAGTGGAAGGACGAATACAGCGAAGCGCTGCGCGGACAACGCTGCATAGTATTGCCCGACAACGACGACGCTGGCCGGCAGCATGCGCTGCAAGTCGCGAAGTCACTTCAGGGTATCGCGTCGAGCATCAAAATGTTGGAGCTGCCAAACCTACCGCCCAAAGGCGACGTCAGCGACTGGCTCGACGCCGAAGGAACCGTCGAGGAACTGCAACGGCTGGCGGACGCGGCGCCTGAGTGGGACGGCGACCCGGAAAAAGGTGATCAAAATGATCTAGAGAAGGGCCAACTCGCCGAATTAGTCGATCTGGCGCCGCCGACGGGCCCACGGCCAACGGTGAACCGCCTGACCGACGCCGGCAACGCTAAGCGGTTCGCGAAAGACCACGGCGGCGACGTTCGGCACTGTCACGCCTGGTCGAGTTGGTTGCGCTGGGATGGTAAACGATTCGCTGTCGATGAAGTGGGCGCTGTCGTCGAGTTGGCCAAGCAGACGGTCCGCGGAATGTTCGCCGAAGCCGTGCATCTTCCCGACGGCCAGCGCGCCGAATTGGTGAAACACGCCATCAAGAGCGAGCAGGCGAACCGCATCGACGCGATGCTGCGGCTGGCGCGGAGCGAACCAGGGATCCCTGTCACGCCGGAACAGCTCGACGCCGACGCTTGGAAGATCAACGCGCTCAACGGTGTGGTCGACCTGAGAACGGGCAAGCTGCTGCCTCATGATCGCAGCTACCTGATGACCAAGTTGGCGGGGGCGGAGTATCTGCTTGGGCCTGAGGGCGATTGTCTCCACTGGGAAAACACGCTGGCGACAATCCTGGATTGCGACGACGAACTTTTCCGGTTCCTGCGCCGGCTGTTCGGCATGGCGCTGGTCGGCGAGTCGTCGGAAGCCATCTTGCCGATTCTTCACGGCTCCGGCAGCAACGGAAAAACCATCGTCACCGAGACCATCCTCGATGCGTTCGGCGAGTACGGGATGAAGGCCCCGAGCGACCTACTGCTCGCAAAACAAAGCAACGAACACCCGACAGCGATCGCTGACTTGTTCGGCCGCCGTCTCGTCCTGGCCGCCGAGAGCGACGAGGGACGTCGGCTTGCCGAGGGGACCGTGAAGGAGTTGACCGGCGGTGACACCATCCGGGCACGGCGGATGCGTGAGAACTACTGGAGCTTCCGGCCATCCCACACGATCGTGTTGACCACGAACCATAAGCCGAGGGTTCGCGGGACCGACTATGCCATCTGGCGCCGGCTGGCGCTTGTGCCGTTCTCCGTGCGATTCTGGGACGCCGACAAGGGCGAAGAGGGGTCGCCGGAGCTGAAGGCCGACAAGGGTCTCAAGGCGAAGCTCAAGGCCGAACTTGGCGGGATCCTGCGCTGGCTGGTAGATGGCTGTCTGGAATGGAGCCACAATGGGCTCATTGTTCCGTCGTCGGTGACCGCCGCTACGAACGAGTACCGCGCCGCCGAAGATGTGCTCGCCGAGTTCCTGAAAGAGTGCATGACGTTCGGTGAAACCTACCAAATCAAGGCCTCGGCCCTCCGAAATCGCCTCGACGAATGGTGCAAGACCAACGGCGAAAGGCCGATAAGCACGCGCCGTGTCGGCGACTACTTAGCTGCCATCGGAATCGTAAAGCGAAAGCAGGGCACGGTTTCCTACGAGGGAATCGCCGAAGCGTAGTTTGGACAGTTGGACAGTTGGACAGAGTTTCTGGTTTGCGCTCACACGCACGCATGTAAGCCGTTATACGGAAACCAGCGTTGATTGTCCGAATGTCCAAAACGTTCGCCAGAGATTGATGTTCGGCCATCCCAGCTTCGCCGTCGCGCCGCCGCAGGTGAGTCCGGCGCTCATCTCGAAACCGGCAGCGACCACCGTCGTCGCCATCAAGCCACGAGCCGCTCGCCACCAGGCGACAATCGTTATCACTTCGAAGCGCCGGCGGTCGCATCGTGCCACTGCCGCATTCGACCCTCACGCCAACGTTTGGAACGCTGCTGCCGGCCGAACTACTGTTGGCTGATGAACGTGAACACCTCGTTCGTCGGCCATGAAATGAAGTCGAAGGAGCTGTCGTGAGTTGATGCACGGCCTTCTCCGGACCAACGTCAAGCTACCAATTGAAGGAAAGTGCTGGGACACGATAAAATGGGCGGGCACAATCCGTTCGATTGAAAAAATGTCATCGTCCACGATAACCAGCGAGTCCCTCATATGCGTCCCACCGATCTGAGTGTGCAACTACGTCGCGCTGGCCGGCCAGCCGGAGGCAGACCGCCGTTAGGCTACAGGTGGCGTCTACCACTGGGTGGCCGCTGGAAGAGGCTGGTCCCAGACCTGGAAGATCGCCGGATCATGCAGGAAGTCGTACGGCAAAAAGACAGCGGAATGTCGTTCAGAGCGATCAGCGACTATTTGGAGCGGATCATGGCTTTGTACGAGGGCCGGCGCTACAGATCGAGAGGGTTTCGTGGCAAATGGGGCAAGTCGGTGATCCATCGCGCCTACCACGCTGAGAAGGAGATCCAGGCTCGCGAGAACGCGGTGGAGTCGGAAGTACCCGATGGCGTCGCCGCCGAAGCCGCGAATGGGGCGTGTTAGACCACTTCCTGGAGGTCAGATTTTCGGCTTCCGATCTTGGACCAGCGAAAGCCTGAGAACCGTTGCTAATTTGCCGGCAAACTCAAGGCGCAGGTCTCTTTCGCCAGACATGAATCTACGGATCGCGCTCTGGTCGACGCCAGACAGTTTGCCAAGCTCGTATGAGGAAATTCCGCTTGCTTCGATTGCCGAGCGCAGAGCATCAGGCAGAGAAGGCGCCGGTTTGCTTTTCGATTTGGCCATTTCGGGGTCCATTCTGGTCGTGTTAGGCCACTAAGTTTAGGCGCTCTTGATCAATGCGTAAATCGTCGGCCTGGTCAGTCCAGTCGCTCGCGCGATGGCTGCTATCGGCGTCCGCTCGTCGCGCAGCCGTTTGATCGTGGAAATTTGCTCCGCGGTGACCTTGAGGCGTCGCCCCTTCGCCGATCCGCCCCAACGTTTGCCGGCGGCCCGCGCGGCAGCCTGGCCCGCTGCAATGCGTTCCGCTCGGATCTCATTCTCGAAAGCCGCCACGCTGGCCAGCATGTTCGCCACGAGCCGCCCTGCTGGCGTCGCCAGGTCGAGACCGTCACGAACCGACACGAGGTTAACCTTGCGGGCCACAAGTTTCTCGAACAACGCAGTCAGCCCCGCGGCGGTCCGGCCGAGCCGATCGAGCCGCCAGACCACAATCGTCTCAACCCCGCCGGCGTTGATCTCCGCTTCAAGCCGTTTCCAGCCCGGCCGGTCCATCGTCTTGCCGGTTGCTTTGTCGCGATACCATTCGACCGGCGCGCCGGCCGCGTAGGCTGCGATCCAGCGTTCTAAATCCGGTTCCTGGCTGCGCGTTTCCTGCCGTTTGGTCGACACTCGAACGTACACTGCGATTTGCCGCATGGCCTGCTCCTGATCGTAAACTGTCGTTATTAGTCCACCCTTGTCACCGCGCGACCGTCCAAATCGGCTTTGAAACTGGCCGGACGGTCGCTATTCCTGCCGGAGAATGACCCTTTACACGTTCGACCCTTGGATCATCGCCCCCGCCTCAATCGCCTGAAGCATGCCCCGGAGATTGTTTTTGTGGGCCTGCGCCAACTTGACGTAGTCGGCTATCGGGCGACCGTCGAGCCCCTCGCGCTCGGCAATGGCCTTTGCCCGTTCGGCGAAAGCTTGCGCCAAGTCTCGTCTGGCCAGCGGCAGGGGAACACACCGCGACAGCAAGGGCGCCGCGTCGTCACAGTCTTCAAACAGGCTTTGTTGCCCTTCCGCAGTGGTCGTGAACACGATGACCACGTGATCGGGGATTCGCTCCAGGAAATCGAGAAAACGCACGATCGTATCTCGCCGCATGCCGTGCGCTTCGTTCAAAACAATGGCATGGCCGCGTAGTTCTCCCATGCCGAACGTGCGGACCGAGCGTTCTAGATCGTCGACGGCCGCCGGAGTGATTCGCGTCGAATCAATCTCGATCGTGTTGAATTCGTCCGCGACCATCCGGGCGATGATCCTGGCCAGCGTGCTTTTGCCCGTCCCGCTGGCGCCGCTAATCCAGAACGCCCTGCCACCAAGACCGCGCTTCGCTAGCGCCTCGATCTTCGCCACGGCTTTGTCCTGCGCGACGACGTCTGCCAGGGTTTGCGGGCGATACTGTTCGTAGAGACTTCGCATGACAGATACTCCAGTAAGTGAGGGTGAAACGAACCCCCAGCGCGCCGGCCTGCCCTACGGCGCGCGTGGGGGATCGTCTTACGCACTCACTGTTTCAGCCTTGTTCGGAGCTAGTTTCTCGGCTTCGTCCAAGATCAACGCCACGCAATCGCAGGCGCGCTTGAGAACCGCCATGCAAGCGGCGAGCGGTTCAATCTCGGCGGCTTTCGCATAGGCGGAAACGTATTGCCAGGTCATGCCGAGATCGGCTTCGACTTCGTGCCCCAGACAGACCAGCAATGTCGATGCGCCCAGCTGCGCGACGGTCTCTGACCGCCAATGTTGGCCACGCTCAGTCAACTGGCCCAAGCGGTCATCGGCCGCGTGAATCAACTCATGCGCCCAGACGACGACATTCCGCACTCCGACCGCGATGGCCTTATTACTGCCACCGTGACGATAAAACCCGCGATAGCGCGCCCCTTCCCCATTGAAAGTGTCGACCGCGATTCCCCACGCTTCGGCCACTTCGCGTAGGGGCAACGCATTCAGCCAGGCAGCTGTGTCGCTATCCAGGCCGGTTGTGAGCGGCGCGCCGTCGGTCTGGCCGAGATCGAAAACTGGAACGCCGCGGAAGCCGAATACCCTAGCTCGCTCTGTGCCATCGGCGAGCGTTTCCTTTTTTACGCATGGCGCCAGGATGACGGCTTGAGCATGTTCACCCTTCCGAACCGATCGGCCAACGTCTTGCCACTGGCCGTACGCTCTTGCATCCTGGCAGCCGTGAAGAGCGCAGATCAATTGGTT
>DASXPZ010000200.1:0-4062 GCA_036493275.1 Pirellulales bacterium | reverse complement strand
CCGGCGCCTGCCTCGGGCGCCGCGCCGGCGCGCTGGGCCGACGCGCGACCGCTGCCGTCCATCGTCGCCACAGCCAGCCACGCCACAGCGGCGCTAGCCACCGCCACCAGTACCGTACGTCTCATCAAACCACCGTTGGCTGAAGGGATTACGGAAACCTGTCGGCGCTTAGTCCATTCTAAGAACGCCAGTTTCCAGTTCAAGAAAAATGCTCTCCTAAGCCGCCAAGTCCGCCTAATATTGCCAGTCGAACGACCGCAGCCGGCCCGGTGAGGCCGAATAGGACGGTCGCAGCGCTGCAATAGGGGCAGATCCCGCGGTTTGCAGCCGGGGAGTCTATTAATGTCTGTTTGGGAAAAACGCAGATAGGCCGCCAATCTCCGCCCGAGCAGGCTCGCCCCCCAGTGGCACTGGACGAACGCCTCGTCGAGACGGGCCCGGCGCGACGACCTCGAACGGGTCGGCGAGCCGGGATTTTCGGTCCGTATGCGGCCGAGGTCTTTTTGAAGCCGAGCTCCAAAAAGTGCCCTTGCCACAAACGGGACGAAACAAAAATTGGCGGCGGAGTGTACCCGGCGCCGCAACTCGCAACAAGACCAAGTCGAGGGGCGGCAAAGGGCCTGCTAGCGATGGGGCATCTTGGTGGGCTGAATAGCTGAATAGTGCTGGGTCCGGGGCGATTTCTGATCTGCTAGCGTTTTGGCCCGCGCCAGAGGATGATAACCGCTAGCGCCAGACGATTCACACGCGCACATTGCCCCGAAACGCCGGCGAGGGCCCGAAAAGGTTTTGCCCTCGCTCGCTTCTCGGGCTTGACGCCAGAGGTTGCGCAATGCACGCGGGCAATTCGACCGATCCCTTTGTGACCGTCATCTGTCCCACTTGCCACGCCCGGCTCAATCCGCGCCGCGAGCTGCTGGGCAAGCGCGTCCGTTGCCCCGATTGCGGCGTTGCCGTGCGCGTGGTCGAAGGCCCGGCGGCGACCGTTCCCGCGCCGATCGCCACGCCGGGCGAATACTCACTGACTGAGCCGGATCAGCCGCCCGTTGAACGACCGAAGACTTTTTTGCTGAATTGTCCCACCTGCGGCACGCGGATGTTTCCGCGCGTCGACCTGGTAGGGAAGCGCGTCCGCTGTCCTGACTGTCAGAAGCCAGTGCTTGTGCCTCCTCCGCCGATCGAGCGCGCAGTGAAGCCGCCGCGGCCACCGGGCGAGTACAACGTCGGCGTCAAGATCGATCCGATCGTGATGCCGGAGTCGACGCTGCTGAAGAACCTCGCCAAGATCGAGAAAGAAGAACCTCCTCCGCCTCCTCCGCCGCCAGCACGTTGGTGGATGAGCGGAGTTTTCGACTTTCCTTGGCGAGGAAGCGCCGGCGGCCGTTGGGGGGCGCTCTCCTTCTTAGCGATGATCGCCTCAGCGATCGGATTTTTAATGGGGGGAGCGGTGCTCGAGATGTCGGGGGCCGCGACTGCGCGCGATGCCGCGCCGTCCGCGTTCCTGATCGTCATCTTCTCCTCCGCCACGGCTTTCGTCGGTTGGCTGACGATGGGTATCACCACCGGCGTCGTCGGATCGATCATTCGATCAACCGCGGCCGGAAATGACGAAGTCGCCGATTGGAGCGACGCCCAAATACACGAGGCGATTTGGAATGCTACGCTGGCGTTTCCACTCGCCGCCGCGGCGGGAGCGTCTTACGGCGGATTTGCGCTGGCGAGTTTTTTAGCGCCGGAACGGGGATGGCTCGGCGCTCTGGTGACCTTCTACATCGTCTTTCCCGTGATGTTCTTCTCGGCGATGGAGCACGGCTCGGCGATGGCGCTGGTTACGACCAGCTCGCTGCACTTGATCTGGGGCCACCTCCGCGGTTGGACGCTGTTGATGGTCGAGTCAGGGCTGCTGATCGCGCCGGTCGTGCTGCTGACAGCCTTTGGACTTCGCTATTCGATACTTCTAACGGCCCTATTTGGTGGACCGCTCTATGCCGCGTTGGCAATGATCCTCGCTCGTTTAATGGGACGATTCTTCTATCGCGCCCACGAAGTGACCGAAGCGCGCCGAGAGAAAAAAGAACGTGAAGCAGGGACGGGAGAGGAAGACGACGAGGACGAAGAGGAGGAGGAATACGAAGGCGAAATCGATATTTCTTGATCGTCCGAGCCGGCCTCGTTGCTTCTGCGACGCCGGCTCGGCAGGAGCCTCGCCCTCCCGGAGAGCCGAAGTTGTTTGTCACGCGCAAAAAAAAGCGGAATGATGAATGGGCAAGGCAGTCGCTGGCGGGCGCGGCCCTCTCCACATTCATCATTCCGCGATGTGACTCGCGTCGGCTCTCAGTCAATCGGCCGTGCTAAATTCCGGCCGATTGGCATAGCTCCGCCGCCCGTTCTGGCGACGGAAAGTCTGTCTGGCACAATTCCGCGACCGAATCGACGATCATGTCAGGCCGGTAGGCGTATCGCACCAGGTCTTCGCGCCGCGTGCCGCCCGAAAGGACCAGCACCGTGCGATAGCCGAGTTGCACGCCGCCCAGAATGTCGGTCTCCATCGTGTCGCCGATGATCGTCGTTTCTTCGGCCCGCAGTCCGAGTTCTTTGCGCGCCGCCCGCATCATCACTGGGCTAGGCTTGCCTACGCTGAAGGCACGGATGCCGGTGGCGGCTTCGAGCATGGCGACAATCGCGCCACAACCGGGTCGCAGGCCATGCTGCGTGGGGCAGTTGGGATCGAGATTCGTGGCCACAAGCTTGGCGCCGTCGACGATCATCTGCACGGCGGTCTCGACCATTTCCATGCTCATCGTGCGCCCTTCGCCCACCACCACATAATCCGGGTCGTGGTCGACGATCGCGTAGCCGTTGGCGTGTAGTGCGTTGAGCAGCCCTCCTTCGCCGATCACGAACGCCGTCCCGCCTGGCTTTTGGTGCGCCAGAAAGCGCGCGGTGGCCATGGCGCAAGTGAAGATATGTTTCTCCTGCGCGTTGACCCCCATCCGACGCAGCTTGGTCGCCACGTCGCGTCGCGTTCGCTGGCTGTTGTTGGTGAGAAAGAAAAAGGGAATCTGCTCTTCAACCAGTCGGTTGACAAAGGCGTCCGCGCCGGGGATCAATTGTCGTCCCCGATAAATCACGCCATCCATGTCGATCAAAAATCCACGCGTCATCTCAGTTCCTTTCGAGTGCCTGTTCCTCTGCGGCATGCTTGCTTCGCCTTGCGGCGTTCCAGGGGTTCAACAAAAACTCCTCGGGCCGTCCTAACAATTCGCTAACGACTAAATGAAAACTACAAGCTCTGGAACGATCTCAGAGCCTGTCTCGATTCACGCGGACGACAGCATGCCACAAGAATGTTCACCGCCCGCGAGCGGCGAGTAAGAACTTGTTTAAGCTCCGTCGCGACATTCGCGAGGCGCTTCAGATGCGGGGCGAGTAATGCAAATCGCGCGCCGCCTTTTTTTCACGGGGGCAAATCCTCTGCTTCACCGCGCATCTTTCGGTCCCGCAGGGACGTAAACGCGATAGCGGCAGACGGCCCAAAAAAACGGGAAACTTATGGCTTTCCTCGCAGTGCGCGCTCTTTAGGCATACGCCCGGTTCGAGACATTTTGTCGCGAGGCGCCTTTGGGCAAATCGCCAACGAATTCCTTGCGGCGCCCGTTGCGCTCGATTACCATCCAACGGAGGGGGAAGTTCTTATCCATTCGCGCCAGATGCGCTAGCCCTGTTCGGTTGGGCCGCTCTCGATGCTCAACTTCGTTGGCAGTGACACTCCTGTGTGTCGCTCTGCGCATTGGCTGTTCGCGAGATTGTGCATTGGCGCCATTGCGCTCTTGGCGCCCTCGTCGATCGTGATCGCGGCCGAACCCGCCGTCGCCGCGATTGGCGGCGATACGAGCGCCGCGCTGTTGGGACCGGGAACGGGCGTAATTGTCGGCATTGTCGATAGCGGCGTCAGCGATTCGCATCCCTTCTTTACCGGCGACGACTCGCTCGGTCAGCCGCGGCTGGTGGCGCAGCAGAACTTCGTGACCACCGAAAGTTCCAACACCGGCGACGACGTCT
>DASXPZ010000199.1:0-10846 GCA_036493275.1 Pirellulales bacterium | reverse complement strand
AGCGATTGCCATGATATGCCCGAGCGGTTTGCTCACAGCGTTTGCTCACAGCGCAACGTAGCGCATTGGGAGAAGTCCGCCATGTCAGTGGCCCCCTCGCGACCGCCGGCCCTCTCCGCTGCGCCGTCCAAGTCGGTTTTTCCGTTGCCGCTTTCGACGATGGAAGCCTTCATGGTGACCGACAGCAGGCCTGGCTACACGATGGCGTGCGATCTGGAATTGAATTTTCAGGGCCGCCTCGATCGGGCGGCTTGCGAAGCTGGACTGGCCTTTGCGCTCGCGCGCCATCCGCTGTTCCGTTTCACGATTGGCCCGATGCAGGACGGCGCCCTGGCGTGGCAAGATAGCGGCCAATCGCCGCCGGTGCAGTGGGCCTCGCTCGACGATCCGCTGGACGACAGTTACGGCGCGCCGTTCGATTTGACTTTGCAACCTGGTTTGCGCGTCTGGGTGCGTCGCGGAGAGGACCAGAGCAAGATCTTGTTGCATTACCATCACGCCTGCAGCGACGGGCTGGGGGTGAATGGCTTCGCGGAGGATTTTCTGGTCGCTTATCACAATGCCTTTCCCGGTAGCGCGCCCGTCGAGCCTCGTCTGCTCGAAATGGAGCGGCTGCTCATCCGGGGCGAAATCGGAATGGGTGTGCGCAGCGCTTGGCGCAAATTTGCCGACGTCTTCATCGGCGCTCGCGAGGGAATTAAGCTCTTGCTGCAACGCCCCGCGTCGATTGCCTCCGGCGATGCATCTTCTTCCCAGGCGCCCCCTGCGCGGCCCATGCGGCCGGCGTTTCTGTCCATCCGGCTGAGCGAAGCGACGACGCGCGGCTTGCGCCAAATCGCGTCGCACGCCGACGCCACGACGAACGACGTTTTGATCCGAGAGTTGTTCGTGCTCTTGGCTCGCTGGAACGAGGCGCATGGCGGTATTTCTCCGCGGCGCCTGCTGCGGATTCTTGTGCCGCAAAATTTGCGCGAGGGAGACGATGATAAAATGCCGCTGGCGAACGCGATCGGTTTTGCCTTCGTCACCCGCAAAGCGGGATGGCGCCAGCGGCCGGCGGAGCTGCTGGCTTCGATTCACCGTGAAACCAAGGCCATTCGCGAGGGAAAGCTCTCGCTCTATTTCCTGGGCGGAATGGGAACCGTTCGCGCGGCCGGCCTGTTGCCAGCCCTGGTCAATGGCCCGTTCTGCTTCGCCACCGCGGTGCTGACGAACCTGGGAGACGCGACGCGGCTGTTCCGCGCCGCGCTCCCTCGCGCGGGAGACGATGTGCGAGTCGGCAATGTCACGTACCAGGGCATGGTTGGCGTTCCCCCAGTGCGGCCGGGCACCGGCGTGGTGTTTTTGATCGCTTATCATGGAACTACCATGAGTGTGACGTATGCTTGGGACTGGCAGCGCATCGACCCAGAATCCGGCCGGCAAATCCTTGACGAATATGTAGCCCAACTCGACGCCCTCGCCCAACAGGCCGACACGGCCGACGCAGCCAAAGAGGTTTCGCGTTCCTGAGACTCTCAAGTTCGGGCCCCGGCCAATGACCGCATTGCATTTATGAATTCCATCATCGAAGGCATCGGCCTGACCAAGATCTACGAGGGGGGCGTGCGCGTCTCCGCGCTTCGCGACGTCGACGTGCAAATCCTGCCCGGCACATTCGTGGCGATCATGGGTCCTTCGGGGTCGGGCAAGAGCACGCTGCTGAACTTATTGGGCGCGCTCGACGTGCCCACCGCCGGCCGGCTGCTGTTGGAAGGGGTCGACGTCGCAAAATTGTCGGACGACGACCGCACCATGCTCCGCCGGCGACGGATCGGCTTCGTCTTCCAGCAATTCAATCTGTTGCCGATTCTTTCGGCCGCGGAAAACGTGGCGGTCCCCTTGCGGCTCGAGGGAAAGCGCGGCGCCGAGATCGACCGGCCGGTCGCCGAAGTCCTCGAACGGGTCGGGCTCTCAGAGCGGCGCGACCATTTGCCCAGTCAGCTCTCGGGGGGCGAACAACAGCGCGTGGCGATTGCCCGCGCGCTGGTCACGCGGCCGGCGATGATTCTGGCCGACGAACCGACCGGCAACCTCGATAGCGCCAACGGCGAGCGAGTGATTGAAATCTTGCGCCGCCTGGTGGACGAAGAGCATCAGACCGTGGTGATGGTCACGCATGATTCGGCGGTGGCGCAACGGGCGGACCGCGTGATTGTGGTTCGCGACGGACAAATCTGCGACGACTACGCGCCGCGCCCGGTTGACTCAATCTCCGCCGCGGCGCACTCCGCGCTGGCTGCGGCGGCCGCGGAGCCGCGGCGATGAGTTCTTGGATCTACGTTTGGGCCGAGTTGAAGCAGCGCCGCGGTCGCACGCTGCTGACATTGTTCAGCGTCGTGATCGCCGTGTCGGCCATTGTGGCGGTGACGTCGGCCACGGCCACCACGCGCGAAGCGTACCAACGCGTGTTCGAAATGCTCGCCGGGCGGGCTGATCTCGAGGTCGTCGCTCGCGGAGGGGGCCGCTTTCGGGAGTCGATGGCCGACGAGTTGAGCGAGATCGAAGGGGTGCGGGCGATGGTCCCCATCTTTCATCGCGTCACCAATCTTTACGCGCATGGCGCCAAAGCCAAAGTGCTGGCCGTGGGGATTGAGCCGGACGAGCCGGAATCGATCGAGGGTTATCGAATTGTCGAAGGTCGATTTCCGGCAGGGGGCCTCGAAGTGGCGCTCGAAGCCGGCCTGGCCGACTCGTTGAGCTTGAAAGTGGGTGAAGAGCTGCGCGCGCTCTCCGCGCGCGGACTGCGACGCCACAAGCTGACGGGCCTCTGGACGTCGAACGATCCATCGCGCGTGCAGCAGGGTGGAATGCTGCTGGCCACCGTAGGCAGCTTGCAGTCGATGTTCAAGAATCCGGGCGAAGTCGACTCGCTTCATTTGTACCTGAACGATTCGAAGCAATCCGACAAAGTTCTTACCGCCGCGAACGAGGTCCTGCCGCGCGAGCTGCGCACTCGGGTCCCCTCGTCGCGCAATGGGCTGGCCGAGGAAATGCTCCATCTGACCGAAGTCAGCTTGGACCTGGTCAGCGCACTTTCGTTCACCACCGCGGTGGTGATCGCGCTGACGATTTTTTTGATGAACGTGAGCGAACGACGCCGGCAGATCGCGATTCTGCGCGCCCTTGGCGCCACGCGCCGGCAAATTATGGAAATGATCTGCAGCGAAGCCCTGGCCGTGGGCTTGTTGGCGACGCTGATCGGAATTCCGCTGGGACTGTACGGCGGCGGATTCTTGATGCAGTCGATGGGCGCGATGTTGCAAACCGCCTTGCCGGCGCGGCCCGCGTTGGGGTGTGCCGCGCTCGCCAGCGGATTGTCGGGACCGTTCATCTGCCTGATGGCCGCCTGGATTCCGGCGCGTCGGGCCAGCCAGGTCTCGCCGCTGGAAGGAATGCGTCCCGTGGTCACCTACCAGTCGAACAAAAGCAGCCCCCGCGCCACGATGGCCGGAGTCGTCGGCCTGGCAATCACCGCGGCGCTGGTCGTGGCCGGCGTGCTTGGGATGTTGCCAGTCTGGATGGCGATCGGCGGACTGGTGCTGTTGCTGCTGTCCGTCGTATTGCTTGTGCCCATGGTCCTGCGACCAGGCATTGCGCTACTCACCTGGCCGTGGCGCGGACGAGAGAGCCTGGAAGCGCAAATGGCTGCCCGGCTGGTATTGCGCAACGCGGGACGCAGTTCGCTAACGATCGGAGTGCTGTTGATTGCTGTGGCCGCGGGCGTCGGCGCCAGCAACTCGGTCTTCAGCGTCACCGACGATACGCGCACCTGGTTCGAGCGGACGATCATTGCCGACTTTCTGTTGCGGGCCGCGATGCCCGACATGAGCGGCCAGGATCAAACCTCGATGGATGAATCGCTCAAGGAGGAGCTTGTCAATCTCGACGGCGTGCAGCGCGTCGAGGCGAGTCGCTTGTTGCTAATCGAGGCCGGAGGGGCCGACGCGATGTTGTTCGCTCGCGATTTCACCGTCTACGATCACTTGCCGATCGCCATGGTGGGGGGCGACTCGGACGAAATCTTCAAGAAAGTCCTGGCCGGCGAGGCGGTGATCGGCTCGGTACTGGCTGAAAAGCTGGGCATCGGCGTCGGCGATTCCCTGGAGCTGATCGCCGGCGATCGGAGCCACAGCTTCACCGTGGCGGGCCTGGCCACCGAGTACACGTTTGGCGGAGCGGTGGTCAGTTTAGACTGGGCCGTGGCTCGCCGGCACTTTCAGGTCGAAGGCGTCGACACCTATCTGATCAAAGTCGCGCCGGGAAGCGCGCAACACGTTGGCGAAAAGCTCGCGACGATCGCCGCGGAGCAGGGACTCTTGTTGCAATCGTTCGGCGAAGTGCTGCGGATGATCGACACCACGGTCGCGGGGGTCACAGGCGGCTTGTGGGTGCTGCTGTTGCTCGGGTTTGGCGTCGGGGCGCTCGGCGTCGTGAACACGCTCTCGATCAGCGTGCTCGAGCAAACTCGCGAGCTGGGTATGTTGCGCGCCGTCGGAATGCGACGCAATCAAGTGATCAAAACGATCATGGGCCAAGCGCTGCTGATGGGAGTGATGGGCATTCTGGCCGGCGGCGCGCTGGGCTTGTTCATGGCTCGCATGATCAACATCTGCCTCGCCACGCTCCTGGGTCGCCACCTGAACTTCGCGATTCGGCCCCAGTTCATCGGCCTGTTGTTGCTCTCGGCGCTGGCGGTGGTAATGATCTCGGCGCTGGCGCCGGCGTTGCGAGCGGCGCGACTCAGCCCGATTCAGGCGACGCGATTGGAATAGATGACGGTAAGAGGCATCCCTCCCGCGGCCTGCTACGCTTGTTCCCGCCCGCGCTTCAAGATCTTCCACACGATCTGTCCTTCGGATCCTTCGACCAGGCTTCCCACGCCGTTGGGGCGAAGGAAGGCGACTTGCTTTGGCTCCAGGCCGAGCAGGTGCAGGAGCGTGGCGTGATAATCGTGGTGGCTGACCGTGTCGGTGACGGCCTTGTGGCCGAGCTCGTCGGTCTCGCCGTGGATCGTTCCGCCTTGCACGCCGCCGCCGGCCAGCCACATGCTGAAGCCGTAGGTATTGTGATCGCGGCCGATGTTCTTTTCGTTTTCAACGACCGGCAGCCGGCCCATCTCGCCACCCCAGTGGACCAGCGTCGATTCCAACAAGCCGATCCGCTTCAGATCTTCCACCAGCGCCGCGGCCGGCTGGTCTGTGCGCCGGCAAACGGCCGGCAGCGCCTTCTCAATTCCGCCGTGGTGATCCCACGTTTGATTGCCGGTGTGAATCTGCACGAACCGCACGCCGCGCTCCACCAGCCGGCGGGCGATCAGACAGCGCGTGCCGTATTCGCGCGTCTCGGGCTGGTCGATGCCGTAGAGCTTGTGCGTGGCCGCGGTTTCTTTCGAAATATCGAGCGCCTCTTTGGCCGCCAATTGCATCCGCGCCGCCAGCTCGTAGCTCTGAATCCTCGCCGAGAGATCTTGCTCGCGCGGATGACGATCCAAATGCTCGCGATTGAGTTGTTCCAAGTAGCTCAGCAATTTTTGCTGCGCCGGGCCGCGCAGCGTTTGCGGCGGATCGAGGTTCAATAGCCGCGGCTCGCTGGGCCGAACGACCGTACCCTGGTAGAGCGACGGGAGCCAACCGTTCTGCCAATTTTCGACTCCCAATACAGGCAAGCCGCCGGGATCAATGAGCACGATGAACGCCGGCAAGTCCTGACTCTCCGAGCCCAGGGCGTACGTTACCCACGAGCCGAGGGCTGGCCGGCCGGCGCCGATCTGTCCGGTGTTTAGGGCGTTGATCGATTGCCCATGATTGTTGACGTCGGTGTGCATCGAGCGAATCAGACAAACGTCGTCCGCCACGCGCCCCAGATTCGGCAGCAACTCGCTTAGGTCCATGCCGCACTGGCCGTACTTCGCGAATTTCCAGGGGCTGCCGAAGAGCTTGGTGCTGGCCTCGGCGACGTTGTCGTACTTGATATCGCCGGTGAAATTCTGCAAGTGGCGCTTGGTCAGCTCGGGCTTGGGATCGAACAGATCGACCTGGCTGGGGCCGCCTTGCATGAACATTGAGATCATCGCCCTGGCCTGCGGCGCGCGGGCCGGCGGACGCGGCAAAAGATCGAACGTAGGGCGCTCCAGCAGCGGCTTGGGGGGCGAAGCGCGCAACGCTTCTTCGCCCAGCAGCCATGTGGTGGCGAGCGCTCCCAGCCCAAAAGCCTGTTGCTGCAAAAAATGGCGGCGGGTGAAATGCGACATGCGAGGAGGCCTCAATCGACGTAGAGGAATTCGTTCGAGATCAACAGCGCCTGGCACAGCTGCGCCAGCGCAAGCCGCGCGGGAGCATGCGGCGGCGACTTCTTCGGATCGGCCGGCGCGGCTGTCTCTGCCGGATTGACGAGCGCGGCCTGGCTAACCAGCGCGGCCTGCTCCGTCAAAAATGCAAGACTCGCTTTCGTTTCGGCCTCCGACGGCTTGCGCGAATAGGCTAGCAGCCAGGCCCGCTGGAGCTGCGCCGCCGGATCGGGTCCGGCCTCGCGCTCGATGCGCGCCGCCATGACGTCGCTTTGCTCGACCACGAACGCGCTATTCATCATCAATAGGGACTGCGGCGCCACGGTCGACGATGCGCGCAGTTCGCAATTCGGGGTCATCAGCGGCGCGTCGAACGGTTCGAGCATGCCCAACGGGCGCGAGCGGCGCACCTGCACGTAGATCGAGCGGCGGAATTCGTCTTCGCCCAGCGGCACGACTTTGCCCGTCGGCCGGCCGGCCGAGTCGCGCGTGTCGACGCCGACCACGAACTGCCCCACTTCGTCCGGCGTGACCGGCACTGCGGGACCGAACATCTTGATCGAGAGCCGACCGCTGACGGACAAGAGCGAATCGCGAATTCCCTCGGCTTGCAGACGTCGCACGCTCATCCGTCCCAGCAGGCGATTCTCGGGATCGATTGCGTCGAGCGCCTCGCGCCGCGCGGACGATTGACGATAGGCCGCCGAAGTGACGATCTCGCGCACCAGCGGTTTCAGCTTCCATCCCTTTTGCATTAGCTCGTCGGCCAGCCAGTCGAGCAATTCGGGATGCGAAGGCCGCTCTCCCAAGGCGCCGAAATCGCCCGGCGTCGCCACCAGGCCGCGGCCGAACAGGTTCAACCAAAAGCGATTCAACAGCACCCTCGCCACCAGCGGATGGCGCCCATCGGTCAAATGCCGGGCGTAGGCCAGCCGCCGGCCGCTGGTGGGGCGCGCGGGATCGGGCGCAATGGTAAACCCGGCGGAGTTCAATACGGCCAATTCGCCCGGCGCCACTTCCTGCCGCGGCTGGTTGAAATCTCCGCGAGCGAAGAGCTTGGTCGGCGGAACCTGGCCCGGGACTTCGGTCAGGCATTGCACTTTGTCGTCGGCGGGGATCTTTTTGCGGGCCGCGTCGGTCTCCTCGTCCCATTTTTTATTGAACGCCGTCAGTCGGTCGGCCACATAGAGATAGACCGAGCCGCGATCGACATTCAGAAACGGATATTCCTTGATCAGTTGTCGCTGCTCGGGAGTCCGGTCTTTCTCCACCGCGGCGCGGGCGGCGCGAGCCTGGGCGTGCATCGCCTCGGGGAGCTTCGCCAGCTCGTGCTCCAACGTCTCGTTGACGATCTGATCGAGCGCCGCGTTGCGGCGATTCGTCACTTCCTTCAAAGCGGCGTCGGCCGCGGCGGCTTCCTGGCGAGTCTCTTCCGACCAGAGCGAAACCAGACGCTGCTCCGGCACGAGCCAATGCTGCCAGTCGTAAGCCGGCTCGAACAACGCGCGAATCCGATGGTAGTCCGCGTGCGTAATCGGATCGTAGCGATGGGCGTGGCACTGGGCGCAGCCAACCGTCAAACCCAAGACCGACGTGGAGACGATCTTGATCGTGTCGGCCATCACTTCATTGCGGGCCAGGTTCGGGTCGGCCGCGCCGTCGCCCGTGCCGTCGGGCCCCATGCGCAGCATCCCGGTCGCAATCAGCAAGTCAGCCTGTTGTGGCGTGAGATTGACATAGGGAGGCGTTAACAATTCGTCGCCCGCGAGCTGCTCGACCAGAAAACGATCCCACGGCTTGTCTTCATTCAAAGATCGAATGACGTAATCGCGATATTTGTAGGCCCATTTGCGCTCGGAGTCGTGCTCGGTGTAGCCGTTGCTGTCGGCGTAGCCAATGACGTCGAGCCAATGACGGGCCCAGTGCTCGCCGAATTCCGGCGCGGCCAACAGCGTGTCGACCAGGCGGTCGTAGGCGTCGGGCGCGGCGTCTGCCAGAAAACGCTCTACTGCCAATGGCGTCGGCGGCAAGCCGGTCAGGTCGTAGGTCAGGCGACGGATTAACGTCGCGCGATCAGCCGGCGGGCCAAAGCTTTGCCCCTTCGATTCCAAACGCGCGACCAAAAACGCGTCGATGGGCGTGCGAACCGCCTGCGCGTTTTGCACGTTCGGCGCTGGCGGGCGTTTGATCGGTTGGAACGACCAATGCCCGCGCTCCTCGACGGTGAACGTGTCGCCGGCGGCCAGCGTGGCCGGTTCTTCGCGAAGCGTTTTGGCGCCCTTGTCGATCCAACGGGCCAGCGTGTCGATCTGCGGTTGCGTCAGCTTCTTGGCGTCGGGGGGCATTTCGCCGGCGACCACTCGCTCGTAGAGCAGGCTTTTGGCGTGATCGCCCGCGACCAGGGCCGGGCCGGAATCGCCCCCTACGAGCAACAGCCGAGCCGTGCGGGCGTCGAGCTTGCCTTTCAACTCTTCTTCCTCGCCGTGGCAGCGCCAACAATGCGCCTTGAGAATCGGCCGGACGTCGGTCTCGAAGTGAACGTCATCCCCCGCCTGCCACGCCAACAGCGTGGCCGGCTGACACCAGACGAACAGCAGCAAGAAGGCTCGCGCCATGGCGGATCGAGGGAGGGAGGTTGTGGAGGGAAGGCAATGCGGTAGCGGCCCCGGCATTGTAAGTGCTGCCGAGACGGCGTTCAACCTTTTAGGCTGTGCAAGGCAGGCGATCGTCAGCCGCTCCAGGATAGCCGAACGATCGGCTAAGATGGCTGCCGGCGATAGTCGGCGATTTAGTGAGCCGAACGGCGCTAGCCGCTGGAGCTAGCCGCGGGTTCTTCCGGGCATAGCATTCGATCGAGGCAAAGTCGGACATGAGTAGCACAGGTCTTTCGAAGCCGCGCCTCGCGCGATTGCGCGAGGTGCTCTCGGGTCATGTTGAACGCAAAGAGATGCCCGGCCTCGTGGCGCTCGTCAGCCACCATGACGAAGTCCACATCGAGACGATTGGCGAAATGACCGTCGGCCAGCCGGCGCCTATGTCTCGCGACACGATCTTTCGGATTGCTTCGCTCAGCAAGCCGGTCACGGCCGCCGCGGCGATGATCCTGGTGGAAGAATGCAAGTTGCGGCTCGACGATTCGATCGAGCCGTGGTTGCCCGAGCTTGCCAATCGGCGCGTGCTAAAGTCGCTCTCCTCGCCGCCGGACGACCCGAACGAAACCGTTCCCGCCCATCGCGCGATCACCGTCCGCGATCTGCTGACGTTCCGCATGGGCTTTGGCAGTCTGATTGCGCCGCCGAACACCTATCCCATTCAGCGGCTGGTTCGCGAATACAAGATCGGCGGCGACGGCGCCCCGCGCCCGGCCCGCGGGCCGAGCACGGAAGAATGGCTCAAGAGGCTCAGCTCGCTCCCTTGGATGACGCAGCCGGGCGAGCGCTGGATGTATCACGTGGCAAGCGACGTGCTGAGCGTCTTGATCGCGCGCGTCTCGGGGCAATCCCTCGGCGAGTTTATGCGGCAGCACCTCTTCGAACCGCTCGGCATGCGCGACACCGGCTTCTACGTCCCTGACGAAAAGCTCGATCGCCTGCCGGCCTGCTACAATCGCGGCGCCGGCAAGTTGAACGTCTTTGACGACGTGGCGAACAGCTCGTGGCGCGGGCCGCCGCCGTTCGAATCGGGCGGAGGAGGGCTCGTCTCGACAGTGAGCGACTATTTCGCCTTCTGCCGGATGCTGCTCAACAAAGGCCGCCACGACGGCGAACAAATTCTCTCGCGCGCCGCCGTGGAGCTGATGACCACAGACCACCTGACGCCGGAGCAGCGCACGGGCGCCGAAGTCTTCTTTGGCGGCTATCGAAGTTGGGGCTTCGGCATGTCGGTCGATATTCGTCGCGACGAACTCTACCACGTCCCCGGCCGCTTCGGCTGGGACGGCGGCCTCGGCACATCGGCTTACACCGACCCAGAGAACGAAATGATCGGCATCCTGTTCACGCAGCGCATGATGGAATCGCCGGAGCAACCGCGCGTGTTTACGGACTTTTGGACCTTGGCGTATGGGGCGCTGGTGTAGGTGCTTTCAAGCTCAGGCTGGCTTTGCCAGGAATGGAACGGCAGGGGTAGAATGCGTGAATGCCCACTTTACCCCGCCGCCGGTTTCGCTTTAGTCTGCGCACGCTATTGGCGCTGATCGTCATCGTTGCACTCCCATTGGCCTGGGTCGCTAAAGAGCGGCGACAGTCCTACCATGAGCAGCAAGTCGCCGGTGAACTTCAAGCGAATGGTTTTTCGGTTGAACTCGGAGGCCCCTACGATTCTTGGGGAGGCATGGACCAAGGATGGCGGAGGAACCTTGCCCGTCGGATTCAAGGAGAAAGAATATTGCGGATATGGAGCGCGCCGCCTGAAGTCAGCGACGTTCTATCGCTAGATGGCCTTACGAACATACAAGCGCTGTCTCTCGACTCGACTCAAGTAAGCGATCTAACGCCATTGGCTAAGCTGACGGACTTA
>DASXPZ010000198.1:0-5764 GCA_036493275.1 Pirellulales bacterium | reverse complement strand
GTTGATGAGCTGCTCGGCCGCCGTGATGATCGCCACGCAGTTTTGGCACCCGCACGGCGGAGGCCTGTATATGGCGTGGTATCTGCCGCTCGTGCTGTTGACGATCTTCCGGCCGAACCTGGAAGACCGCGTGGCGTTGAGCGTGCTGCGCGACGGCTGGCTCTCGCATCGCAAGCGACCGTCGGTGATTCGCGCGGCTTAGAGCGTGACGCGCTGCTCGTGTCACGCAGAGGGCTGCGTGAACTACTACTTTTTATGTCAGCGCTAAACGCGCCACGCGCGTAAAGATCATTCGCCCAATGTCGCCGGGCTGACGCCAACGTCGACGATGCTGCAAGCTTGCACGACATTCAGACCCAGCGACTGTGCCTTGGCCACGACTTCCGGGCTGTCGCTGCCGGGATTGAGCCACAATTCGCCGCATTCCTTGGTAGCAATTTCGTCGAGCGCAGCCAGACCGATGGCCGGCGGCAGATAGACGCTGATCCGGTCGAACGAGGCGAGCGGGACTTCGTTCAATGAACGGTACGCCGTCAGCCCTTCGATCACGCCCGCTTTGGGGTTCACCGGGTAGACGTCATAGCCTTGCAAGACGTAGGCCCGCACCGCTTTGTTACCGAACTTCGTTCGATCGGGGCTGGCGCCGATGATGGCAATCGTAGGGCGAGGCATTTGCTGAATCTCCGGCGGAAGCGGACAACGAGAGACACGATTTGCCGCTGGCGCCTCCCGCGGCGCTCAACTGCCCCGCATTCATTACTCGATGTGAAGTCGGTTCGCGTCAGTCGCGGCGCGCGTCGACATTCTGCGTCTTCTTCTGCGACGAGAGCCAGTCTTTCCAGGCCCGTTTGTTGTAGTCGAAATTGACTCCGCTCAACGCGGTCAGGGCCGAGTGGACGTCGGGGTTTTGCTTTTCCACATCGACAATCTGCGGGCCGCCGCCGCCAAAACTGAACCCTCCCCCTCCTCCTCCATTGTTGAATCCCGTGTTCATCCCGTTGCCGTTGCCGGTCTGCACCTGGAATTTGTGAGTGGTCACCAGCGCGTCGATCAGGGGTCGCAAAGCCCGTTGGTCCTTCATCTTGCCCAGGGCGTATCCTGCGCGATTGACCATCACGTTGTCTTTGTGTTGCAATCGCTTGATGAAGAAATCGACGGCGCCGGGATGATTGGCTTTCGCCAGGTATTCCAGGCAACTGGCGCGCACTTCGTCGTCCGGATCATCCATGGCGTAATTTCCCATGGCGTGGACGGCGTCCGGCGTTTCGAGGCGAATCAGGGCGTCGACATAGAGCCGGCGGACCGCCACGTCGTTCTCGTTTTTCAGGTAGTTGATCAAGGCGGTGGTGGCGTTGGGATCGTCGATCTGTTGAAGCTCGGCCAACGCCTCGGCCGCGCGGTCTCCGTCCATCCAGCCGCGCCAACGGCGGATATTGACGATCCACTTTTTCTCAGCCTCTTTCGTTTTTTTCTCGCGTTCGAGATCTTCGATCTGTTGCGGCGGGCGCCACGTTCCAGTCTTGTCTTTGACCAGGCCTTTGCCGCTTTGGATTTCGTCTTTCGTCTTCCAATCGCCTCCGTCGCGCATGTACCCCAGCGCGGCCCGCGCCTTGGCGTGGTCCGGATTTAGCTGAATGACGCGCTCCATGTGCAGCGTGCGCTCCGTCGGGAGCTTATGCAGATTGCACCATTCAGCCAGTTGCCACTGTTCTTCGGCCGTGTCCCCAAACTCGGGACGGTGCTTTTGATATTCCTTCAGATCGGTGTTGGACTTATGGACTTCTTTCACCTGATCGCGCGAGAGGACCAGTTGATCGCCCGTCTTCGGGAACTTGATCACGTAACGATCGCGAGGCGATTCCGGACTGGGAGCGAGAATTCCTTCGATCTTGCCTCCTCCGCGGAGGATAAAGATTTCTGCCCTCGCAGGCGGAGCCAGCGTGAAGGATGCGCCCAGAGCAAGAACTGCAAGTGAAAGCGACTTCATCGTAGCCTCACGTTCCGATATGCCGGCGAGCAGCGCCGCATCCGGGCCGGGCGCGCTCGCGGTAGAATGGAAGCCGGCGGCAGACGTTCCCCCCTGCCCTGCTCCGGCTAATCTCAAGTATACGGACCTCGCGGGGCTACTTCCACAGAACTTCAACCGGTCGCAGGGCGAATTCGGGCGGAATCGCGCGCTCGAATGCCTCGATTGGGTAAGATCGGTTCTGACGTCGCGAAAAAACGCCCAAAACGGCGCCCTGCGTTATTCCGGCTCCCCCCTGCCCTGCTCTCAGGATTGAAGACCATGAGCGAAACCGCCGCACAGCATCGATCGAGCGCCCCGCAACACGTCCGTTGCGCCGTGATCACGGTCAGCGACACGCGCAGGCTGGCCGACGATACTGGCGGCGCTCTGCTGGTCGAAAAGCTGCAAGCGGCCGGGCATGAAGTCGTGGCCCGCGAGATCATTCCCGATGATCCAGCCCGGATGCGGGCCTTGGTAGGCGAGCTCTGCCGCCGCGACGACGTGTCGGCGATCCTGCTCACCGGCGGCACGGGCGTCAGCCGCCGCGACCAGACTTACGAAACGATTAGCGAGCTACTGACCAAAACGCTCACAGGCTACGGCGAACTATTCCGTATGCTCAGTTACCAAGAGATCGGCCCGGCGGCGATGCTCAGCCGCGCCACGGGCGGCCTGATCGGCCAGACGGTGGTGCTATCCATGCCCGGCTCGCCGAACGCAGTCCGCCTGGCGATGGACCGACTGATTATGCCGGAACTCGGTCACCTGGTGCGCGAGGCGCGGCGGTGATGACAGCCCGCGTCAGGTTTTAATGAGTTCGTTGGAAAGAGAAACGAACACTGATCCACGCTAATATACGCTAATCTCGCTTTGCATTCTGATTAGCGATGATTAGTGAAGATAAGTGTTCTTCATCTTCCCCGGACTGGCAGACAGACATGCCACGCACATCCTACTCGATCTCTTCCAGCCACTTGCGAATTTCGGTCTCATATTCGCTGGCCAAATCGCCTTTGATCAGTTGGCGGTGGAAGCTGGCGGCGCCTTCTTTCAACAGGTCGGCCGCTTCGGCGCTTTGGAAGCGCAAGCTGGGATCCGCCGAGACGAGGCTGCGGATCAGGCTCATCAAGAGTTCGTTGCAAACTACCTCGCGCGGCAGGCGGTCGTGTAGGCGCTGCACAATCATCCGCTTGGCTTCGAGCAGTTCGCGCAGCGTCGTATTGCCCTCGAACGGCGGCGCGCCCGAAAGCATTTCGATCAGCACGTAGCCCAGGCTGCACAGGTCCGAGCGCGGCGAGGCCTCGCCCCCTTCCAGCACTTCGGGCGCGGCGTAGGTGGGCGTGCAGCTCCGACGGGTTGGCGCGGCTTTGACGTCAAAGGCCGAGCCGATGTCGATCATTTTGGCGTTGCCCGTCCGCTTGAGCATGATATTCGACGGCTTGACGTCGCCATGCACAATTCCCTCGCGGTGGAGCGCGGCTAGCGCGGCCAGGCATTCGCGCAGCACGGCAATTGCAATGCCCGGCTTGAGCCGCGGCTGCACCTTGCCAGTGGTAATGATGACATTATTGAGATAATCCCAACGGCGATTGCTGACGCGCTGCCGGGTGCGCTCCAGCACGCCATTGGTGAGCAGGCGATCGAGATCGTAACCGTCGATCCATTCCATCTCCATCAGGCGAATGCGATTCCGCTCCACGAAGTTATGCACGTCGAGCAGGTTGTCTTGCTGAATCTGCGCGACGCGGGCCGCGATCGACGCGATCCGCCCCATCGCTTCGTCGTACGCGCGGTCATCTTCGTAGTGCAGCGGCGAAAAAATCTTGACGGCCACCGGCAGCGTGAATTTATCCGTTCCGCGGCGCTCGCTGAGGTAGACGACCCCCTGCCCTCCCGAGCCGAGCAAGCGGAGTAAATGCAAATGCTCCGTCCAGCTCATGCGCTGCTGGTTGAGGAGCTGTTCATATTTTTCGCGCAGGGCGTCTGGACACCGCGTGGCCGGGCGGCCATTCAGGGTCATCGTGACGGGTGGAAGCAAAAACGTGGTGTTCGTCATGGCCGAAGGCTCGCGTGCGTGGAAGGCCGGGCGGGGTGGGCGTGCGCCTATCTTAGCGCGAACCGAGGGCTCAAGTCCAGCCAAAAACCGGCCTGCGCGCGGGGGTAAAACACGCCAGGAGGCATCCACTATACTCGTACCCAGATAGGCCGCTGCTAGCGCCCCTGCGGGCATCGCTGCGTCGTAGGCGTTGACACGCGAGACCGCAAGTTGGTTCGCGATGGTGATGGTCGGAGTTCTGGAGCGACGTCCGAAACATGAAGAACCCGCGGCTAGCGCCTTGCGGCTCACGCGCGAGCTATACTAGACGTGTTGTGCCGTCGGCCGGCTTCATGCGACACTCCGCTAACACACTTCGCAAACTCCAAGCTTCAACGCCATCGTGAAACTACTCCGCGACCTGGCCAGCCTGACTGCCGAGCTTCGGGGGGGCGCCGTGTCGATCGGCAATTTCGACGGCGTCCACTTGGGGCACGCGCGAATTGTCTTGCAATTGATCGCCGCGGCCCGCGCCGCCGGCGGCCCGGCCGTGGTCTTCACGTTCGATCCCCATCCGGTCCGATTGTTGCGCCCCGCTGAGGCGCCTCCGCCGCTGACGTGGACCGACCGCAAAGCACAGCTCCTGGCCGAGCTTGGCGTCGACGCGGTGATTGCCTATCCGACTGACGAGGCGCTGCTGCAACTTTCGGCCGAGGCGTTCTTCCAGCGGATCGTGCTCGATTCGCTCGGCGCCCGCGCGATGGTCGAAGGGCCCAACTTCTTTTTCGGACATAACCGCAGCGGCACGATCGAAGTCCTGCGAGGTCTGACGGCGGCGGCAGACATGCGGCTGACGATCGTCGAGCCGCTGATCATCGACGGCGATTTTGTCTCCAGCTCGCGCGTCCGCAAATTGCTCATCGCCGGCCAAGTCGACGAGGCGCGGCGGATGCTCACGCATCCTTACCGGCTGCGCGGCATGGTGACGCACGGCGCCGGGCGCGGGGCGAAGATCGGTTTTGCCACGGCCAACCTGGCGGCGATCGATACGTTACTGCCAGGGCTGGGCGTCTACGCCGGAGCTGCTTATACCGACGGCGTGCGCTGGCCCGCGGCGATCAATGTCGGCCCCAACCCAACCTTCGGTGAGCAGGCGCTGAAGATGGAAGTTCACTTGATCGGGTTCAACGGCCAGCTCTACGGCCAGCCGCTGGAGGTTGACTTTATCAGCCGCCTGCGGGACATTCAGCCGTTCGCCAACGTTCAGGCGTTAACAGACCAGTTGCAGCGAGACATTCTCGCCGCGCAAAAAGCATTTGCAGACACCAAGGACTAAGAGCTCGATTCATGGCGATTGATTGGAAACGGTTTTGCGAGCTGGTCCGTGGGCATCGTTCGTTCGTGCTGGTCAGCCACGTGCGTCCCGATTGCGACGCGCTCGGCAGCGAGCTGGGCATGGCCCTGGTGCTCGACGCGCTGGGAAAGCAAGTCGAGATCATCAACGCGCACGAAACGCCCGCCAACCTGGCGTTTATTGATCCTGCGCGGCGCATCCGCACGCTCGGAAAAAACGCAAATGCTGAAGACGTGGCCAAGTGCGATTGCGTGATGGTGCTCGACACCAGCGCCTGGATTCAACTCGGCGCCATGGCCGACGCCATTCGCGCCAGCCAGGCCAAACGGATCGTGCTCGATCATCACGTCAGCGAAGACGATCTCGG
>DASXPZ010000197.1:0-1791 GCA_036493275.1 Pirellulales bacterium | reverse complement strand
ACAAGTTCTGCAATGCGGCGGCTGATCGTCCAATCGTGGGTCACGCCGAGCGCGCCGATCTGCCGATCGGAAGGTCGATGGCGGCTGTCGAGCAGCAGGAAATCGGCGCTCGCTTCGTAGCTGCGAGCGATCGCAATGCTTTCTTCGTCCACTACCGGCACGCTTCGCATGAGGAGCGTATTAGGCAGCTTGGATTTCAGCGATCCTGCGTCGCCTGGAGAGAGCAATTCCGGCGCTGCCCCAAGGTGGACGATCGCCGGGCGGAGTTCGCGTGCATACTTTTCGATTATGGCCAGGTTGGCTGTCAGGAACAGCGCCGATACCTTCGACGGCGAGAGCACAGCGGCGGCAACTGCCGCTGCCGTGTCGACCAACAGCTCGCGCGGGAACTCGCCGTTGCCGACCAGGATGCCGATGTGATCGACTCCGACCTGGGAGATCAGGTGGGCTTCGTCCGGCGTAGAAACTTCGTAGATCTGGGTCAGCACCGAGGACGCAACCAATTCCAGCCGGCTAAATCACCGAGTGTTCCGCCTCGACATCTGTCAGCAAAAAAACTTGCAAACCAACTTCTTGATCGCGGTAAGCGGATTTCCGGAACTATGAGAAGTCCCGCGAGGCGAAGGAGTTGTCCCGTCTGCGGTCGTCGTCTTGCGGTCTTTTGCTTTTGGCGGCTTGTCAGCGATCAACATGGCCCAAAAGGTTTTGTATCGAGTCTGGCCGTTGCGGGCGACCGCGACCCCAATGCTGTCGGCCTTCGATTGCAGAAGGTTCGCGTTGTGGCCGGGTGAGTTTTGCCAGAGGCGGAAGGTCTCAGCCCAGGTCTTGGTGCCTGCGGCCAGATTCTCGGACGCCATGCCCAGATGCGCGTCGGCAATCCTGAAGACGAACGGCCCCGCTATGTTGTGATCCATGATGCCGGTGGCGGCCATGGCCTTGGCCTGCCGTTCGGCGATCGCGGTGAGCTTCGGGTCGACCTTCACAGTCGACAGGCCATGCGCGCGTCGGTACTGCGAGATCATGTCCACCACGTCTTCCGAGTCTTCAGCGCGCGCCAGCGAAGACAAGGCGATGACGCAGAGAACGAGCCAGACCACCCTCATGGTTCCCCCCTTGCCCCTGCAATGAAACAAATCCGTCGGCGCGGGACAAGTTGGATTTGGCAGCACATAGGATTCAGCGGGCGGGGCGGCCGGAAACGGTCGCGTCCTAGTCGCTCGCCGAGACAACGCCTGTCGTGCTAACGATGGCCGGCGAAATGTGCTGTCGCCGCCCCACCGGCCTTCCCAATCCAGAGTAATTCGGAGCCGCCAGCATGAAACGGATACTGATCACGGGCGCAGCCGGGAACATCGGTACTGCGCTGCGGAAGGGATTGCGCGGCTCCTACCCGCTCATTCGCTTGCTCGACATCGCGCCCTTGGGCGCCGCCGAGCATGGCGAAGAGCTTTGCCCTGCAGATATTTGCGACGCGGCGGCGCTGGACAAAGCGATGGCCGGCATCGACTGCGTCGTGCATCTCGCCGGCGTGCCCAAGGAGGGCCCGTGGGAAGACGTGCTGCAGCTCAACATTGCGGGATGCTACAACGTCTTTGAGGCAGCCCGGCGCGCCGGCGTCAAACGGCTCATTTTCGCCAGTTCCAACCATGCGATTGGCTTTCATCGCCGCGAACGGTTTATCGACACCAACGTCGTGCCACGGCCGGATACGCGCTATGGCGTCTCAAAGGTGTTCGGCGAGGCGCTCGGCCGCCTCTACGCCGACAAATATGGCCTCAGCGTCGCCTGCCT
>DASXPZ010000196.1:0-2097 GCA_036493275.1 Pirellulales bacterium | reverse complement strand
CAGCTCAACGCGTTCAACGGATTCGCCGGGACTCCCGCCGACGCCGCGAAGCTCTACCACGTGAATTCGGCGGGTAATACGCAATATGCGTTGGTCGCGATGCACGTGATTTCAAAACTGGCGCCGAACTGGACTTGGGCCACGTTCGAGCACAAGGACAATCCGGGACGCTGCGACGTGATCGGCTGCAAGGATGCATTTGGCGCGCAGCAAGCGTTCTTGCCACCGATTTCCGCTGTCGAATCGAAGCAGCACTATCCCGACTGCGTCAAAACCGCGGAACTGGCGGCGCTTTTCGCCCATGCGAATTTGGACCCCGACCTACGCCAACTATTGTCTCAAAGGTTCTCAATCCGATTTCACCGACGCGACGGGACTGGCATAACCTGCCATGGCAGGGCCGCCGTCGACGAGACCGGAAAAATGACGTCGCTCGCCGGATTCGGACCCATTTCCATTCAATCTGCCGCTCACGCAGAACGCGGGAGACGCGCCGGTCGGACCGTTCGATCCCAACTTGTTCTGGTCCCTGGCGGGCCGCCATCGTTCCCGGTTCTGGCCAACGAAGCGGACATTTCTCGGATCGCCATGGCGGTCGATTTCATCTGGTCAATTGCGTTCCGCGCGATCGACGACACCGCCAACCCGCCGCAGACGACATCGCGGTTCTGCGCAAACAAATGAGCTTCAGCGAGGGCGCGCCGCCGGGACCGGCGGCCCGCTCGTCGGCGACATTCAGGGGTCGCCGAGCCAGGCCACAAGATCGTTCATCGTTCGGCCCACGGCATGGGCCGGAGCCTCCAGCCGTTCCGCTGGCGCGCTCGCGCGGTTGATCCAATAGGCGGGATAGCCGAACCAGGCGGCGCCGACGACGTCCCAGCCGTTGGAGGAGACGAACAGCAGCTCGCTCACCGGCCGCCCGAACGCGTCGGGGCCAAGCTGGTAGGCTTCCGGCGCTGTCTTGAACTTGCGTACGCGCTCGACACTCAGCACATGCGCGAACAGCGGCCGCAGACCCGCCGCGGCGAGCGCCGCGTTCAGCATCGACTCGTTGCCATTCGACAACACGGCGAGCGTCAGCCCGCGCGCCACGAGCGCGTGCAGGGCCGCGGGAACTTCGGGATGGGGCGGCAGGCGCTCATAGACCGCGAGCAACGATGCCCGAGCGCCCGCATCCAGCGGCGCCTCAGAAAATTCGCAGGCGTAGTCCAAAGCGTCGCCCGTGATTTGCCAAAAGTCCACGTATCGGCTGCTCATCGTCCGCAGCCGCGAATATTCGATCTGCTTTTCGCGCCACTTTTCCGCGATCGCCCGCCCCTCGCCGGGAAAACGCGCCTCCAATTCAGCTTGGACGCCATAGACGTCGAACAGCGTTCCATAGGCGTCGAACACGACGCCTGCGAGAGCGGAAGATGTCGTCATGGCCTGATCTCCAACAAACAGCCGCAAGCCTACCGCACTGCGGCGGTCGCTCAATTATACGCCCCTTGTGCGAGCGCACAGGCGAAGCCTAATAAATTAGTGACTCGACGAGACCTATCGGGCTCTACCCGTCATTGCGAGCGCAGCGAAGATTCCATGGGGGGTGGATAGCGGCCGGTCGTGTGGCAGACTGAGGTTGCGATCCGACTCACTCTGGAGACTTCCGATGTCCCTTGACCCGCACGAAGAACCCGCCGCTATCCAAACGCATATTGGCGCCATTTTCATCTCGTTGGAACTGAGCCGTTCGAAATGGCTGATCACTTCGCTGATCCCCGGCGGCGGACAGAAGATGTCCAAGCACTGGGTCGAGGCGGGAGACCTGGCCGGTCTGCTGGCCCGTTTTTGGGCGATCCGCGACAAGGTTTTGGCTCGGACGGGAAAATCCTATCCGATCGTCGTCATTCAGGAAGCCGGGCTCGACGGGTTCTTGATCCACTGGTCACTGGTGAAGGAAGGGGCGATCTAGGCCGCGTCCACCACGTGGTTTTTCACGAATCCGCCGAGGTCCGATCAACCTCGGTCGATCCGGGTGGGCGAACCGATGGATTGCTGGGCCTGAAAAGCCGTAGCGAAGAGGGGACTCGCCCTCCCGAGCCTACCGCCTGCGAAAGC
>DASXPZ010000195.1:0-6419 GCA_036493275.1 Pirellulales bacterium | reverse complement strand
GATCAGAGCTTTGGAGGCACGGCCACCACCAATGTTTACAACAGCTCTTCCGTGCTCGTTGCGACCGGAACCGCAGGCGGCCCTGCCCCTCCCTTTCACGATACGCTGACCACGTTTGCGCCGGTGGCGCAGTTGGGCTACTTCCGCAACATTGCCCACAGCGAATGGTTGTGGGGCGCCAAGTTCTCGTACAAATACTTGGGACTGACTTTTTCCGACCAGAATATCGATTCTCCTCAGTCGGGTTCGTTCACCTCCACAACGAGCCCCCCGACGACCACGTCATTTACTGGAAACGCAACGGCGTTATCGTCTCAGACGTCCGTGAACCATCAGTTGGCGCTGATGCCCTTCGTGGGACGCGCCTATCGGAATGGACGTTTCTACTTGGGAGGCGGACCCGTCGTCTTCGAAACTCAGACGCGGATGTATGGCATTTCGTCCCACGCGGACATCGACGGCACGCCCACGAACATCGGCGGCCCGCCGCTGAATCTCTCAAGCAACACCTGGATGTGGGGAGGCGCGTGGCAACTTGGCACGGTGTACTACCTGCGTCCGTCTTGCTTCTTGGAGTTCAGTTACGACTTCATGGTGACCGGCGCTTACACGCATAACTACCCGACGCCCACCTCGAACACCACCACGACGCAATCAGGGACCAATACGTATGTCTCGTTGATCAATTACACAACGGTTCAACGCATCTGGGCGCAATCCGCCAATCTCACGTTGAATCTGATGTTTTAGGTGGCGCAAGCTAACGACTCGGTGCTCCGGAAAAATCCTGGCCAAGCGGAGCGCGGGCGCGCGGCAACCAGAGCGAAGCTCACGGGCTCCGGTTTCCGCGGAACGCCTTCCCTACGGCTTCGCCCGATCGCTGGTGAACGCGATCCGCTTGCCGTCGGGCGACCAGGCGGGGTCGGAATTGAACGACGTGAATTCCTGGCCTTTGATTTCGACCGGTGGATCTTCGCCGATGGGGCTGATCAGCGCCAGTCGCTGCTGGCCTCGTTCGTTCTTGACCCACAGCGCGATCTGCTTGCCATCGGGCGACCAACTGGGGATCCAGCCGATCCGCCCTTGCCAGCGGACCTTGACCGGCTCTTCTTCGCCGCCGGTAGCGGTGATGCCCAATTCGGTTTTGTTGTTGCGCATGCCGATATAGACGATTTTTTTGCCGTCGGGCGACCATGAGCCGCTCGAAATGTTGTTGTACTTCTCGAACAAAATCCGCCGGCGTTTCCCCTCTTCGATCACGTAGATCGAAGGAAAACCTTCGTGCCGGCTCATCAACAAGAGTTTGTCGCCGACCGGCGCCCAACGCGGCTTTTCGCCTTCGCTCAGCCACTTGCGATCGGACCCGTCGGAATTCATGGAGTACACGCCCGGCTTGTCGCCTCCCGCGTTTCCTTGGTGCAGAAAGAACGCGATCCGCTTGCCCTCGGGCAACCAGGTGGGATTCGAGCCGAAACCGAGATCGGTGATGGTCTTACGCTGATCTTTGAGTGCGACAATGTAGAGCCGCGTGGCCGGGCCGCCGAAGGCCTCGGGCGCGGCGTCGAAGGCTATTCGCTCGCCGTCGGGCGAGTAGGCCGGGGAACCGTGCCAGACCATTCCTTCGACCGCAATCAAGGGGCGCGCGTCCGAACCATCGACGTTAACGGTGAATATGCTCGCGTGATCAGCCTGCGCTTCTGCTCGCGCCTCGGGCGGCAGTAACTGCCAGATCAGCGCCAGGGCGCCGAGCAACAATAACCATTGGCGAAGACCGGCCCCATCTGCTTTACATAATAGAAATTCATTGAGCTTCAAGGTGACGCCCCCTTTCGCGCACCGTATCCGTAATCGCTAATATGTCTGCCTGCTGATGAACTGAGAGAGTGCTCTATGCCATTTCACTTATCGCTCGCCGGCTCGGCCGGTTTCAGCAGGTCTTGCAACACCGCGGTCACCTCTTCCCCCAGCTTTGCGCTGCCGCCGATATAGTGGCGGACGACCTTCCCCTCACGATCGATCACAATCGTCTGCGGAATCGACGTGACGCCGTACTTGGCCGAAACGGCGCCGTCGCGGTCGAGGGCCACCGGCATCGAGAGCTTGTGACGCTCGAACATCGAGGTGACCGCTTGCGGAGGCTCCTCCAAATTCACGGCGATGACATGCACGTCCTTGTCGGCGAAATCCTGGGCCACCTTATCGATTTGCGGCATGGTTTGCAGGCAAGGTCCGCACCACGAGGCAAAGAAGTCGAGCACGACGATCTTGCCCCTGGCCTCGGCGAGCTGGAACTTTTTGGCCGAGAGGAGCTCCAGTGCGAAATCGGGGGCTGGTTTGCCCACGAGCGCCGAGTCTGCCGCCGACGCCCCGCCCGCCGGTTCCGAGCCATCGTTCGCTGCGATCTTGGGCTCGATTGCGCTATGTAATTTCCATTTCTGGAACGCCAGCCGCGCAGCGTGCTGCTCGATCGCGGGCCCAATCGACAACTGATCGATGTCCTTCAGATCGACGCGCGACGCCCCCAAGACTTCGCTCTTGCCGGAGATCACGTTGTCAGCGAGTCGATCGGCAAAGAAAGTCATGCGGATGCCGTCACTACGCAATGCCTGCACGCGAATGGCCGACGAGAGGGCCGCGTCCGCTTGTCCTTCCGGCTTGGGCGCCAGATCATCCGGATGTAGCCAGATAATCTGCGCCACGCGCTCGCGCGGAAGCTTTTTTACTTCCAGGTGAATTTCGACTTGCACGAACTTTTCGTCGAGCGACGTCACGCGTCCCCGCAGATAGTCGCCGTTAATTGAACGAATCAGGTGCGTGGGAGGATTGTCTTTTTGCATGCGCGGCAAGGTGAGCAACCGCTCGCGCTTGCCTTTATTCAGCCGCACTGGCCCAGTGACGCCGGGAATCATTTCCAGCGCCTTGATCTTGTCGTGCGCGGCAAACGAAGCGTCGGACAAAGGCGTCTTGAAATGGACTCCCTGCTCGTCGATCTGCGTCACTTCGCAAGGAATCGAGTCGCCGGTTCGCAGATGGAGAGAAGTGTTTTCCTTCGCGGCCGGCGCCTGGCCATTCGGCCGCACGGCGACGCGCGGAGCCCCTCCGATCGCGCCCAACAAGTTGCCTAATGCGCCAGCCGCAGCAGCCGCCGGCGGCGCCGCTGGAGCGGCTGCTCTGACGGCAACCGCCCCGCCAAAGACGACCATTCCGGCGCGGCCTTGCGGCGCCTGCACTCTGGCAGGCTTGACGATCGGCGGCTCTCGGTAGACGATTCGTCCTGACGCTGTTTTTAAGAGCGCGCTGGCCGTGGCGCTTTGTTGCGGACGCCAGACGAGACAACTGGCGGCGCCTTGCTCCTGGCCATCGAGCAACCGGCCTGTCAAACGCAGTCCTTCCAGTTCGAGCACCCCCACCTGCGCGCCATCGGTCGTCTGGGGCGCCGCCGCATCCACGTGGCGAAGCACGATCAACGCGCGGAGATCTTTGACCGGAAGTTGGAGCGGTTCGGCGATGCCCGCCGCGGTGATCTGCACGGCGCCCGCGGAGATTGTTCCCAATTCGCCGCTGACCTGGGAGCCGTCCTGATGGATCACTCGGACCTGGGCCGGTTCGCCGTCTGGCGTCGATTTAAGGAACATCGTGGCGACTTGCTCCGCCGAGAGCTTCGACTCTTTTTCACCGTCGCGGAGCGTAAATTCTTTTTGGTCAGGATTGAATCCTACGATCTCGCCGTAAGAGACCGCGCCATCGACCAGGTGAACTCGCGACTTGCCTGGGGTGACATTCTGCGGCGGCTCTCCGTTCCAGCGCGCTACTCGCAAGCGCTCCACGCGCAGATCGCCCCGCTTGTTCAACAATCGGATACCGGCAAAGACGCTGCGCTGCTTGGCCTTCGCCGTCAGCAGATTTTTCAAAGTAAGTTTCGTGGGCGGTTTGGCGTCGTCGGCCGGTCGAGGGGTAACGGTCAGATCGGCGATTCGCTCCCCTTCACGCGAAAAAACCAGGCAGCGGCCGAGCTCCTGGTCGAGATAGACGCGCAAATGAAGACGGCCTTTGCCGTCGGTCAGTTTTTGGATCAGCGACACATCCGCGTCGCGAGGATTCTCACAGGCGACGACCAGATCGTCATTCCAAACATCGACACGAAACGCTTGCTGAATCGTTTTCTCTTCTTCATCGACCCCCAGCGCCAGTGTGAAGCTCGGCTTGTTTTTCCAAGAAAGGGCCACTTCGATTTCGGCCTTGGCCGGCATTTTGAAGTCGCCCCATAATGCCACGCCCGGTAGCTCGGTCAGCACTTGCCCCGCTTCTTCATTCCAACCGGCGCGGGAAGCGACGTTCCAATCCGCCAGGCCGTTGGGGCCGGCATAAATAAGATCGGCGCGGTCACGCCAGCGGTAAATCCGTTCGATTCGGTCGCGCGCGACGCGCAGCCGGCCGAACGGCGGCGCGTCGATCTCGGCCGTCGTTCCGTCGAGTTTCAGAAGTGAGCCAAATAGAACGTCTCCCCCAGAAAGTTCGAAGCACAGATCGCCGTCCGGCTTGATGGGCTTGGCCGGCAGTGGATAGTGAATCGAATTGACCGACCCTACCGGGAACTCGAACGGAGACGTGAACGAGCGCGCTTGCCACCGGATGGCGCCAGCGTTCTCTGAGTCGCGTAGCTCGCCCGCCGCCATGCTGCCGTCGGTCATTGTGATGGAGGCCTGCTGCGGCGATTTGCCCGCTGGATCAGCGGCGAAAGACGGAGCGCTCGTCAGACCTCCGACCACCACCGCGAACAAGCAGCACGCACGCCAGACGACGCGCTGCGCGCCGAGCGCATCGCGCAAACGCCGGCGTTCAGCGAAACCTCGCGAACGAAAAAGGCCCGTTGGATTCATGGTCGTTTCCTTAGCGCTCATAGATCGGCAAGAAGCGATAGTTCAGCGCCAACGCCAATAGCGACATCGAAGTGCTGAGCGTGGCGCCCTGCTGGCCGCTAAAGCTGCCGTCGGGCTGTTGGATCTGCTTGAGTTGCCGGATCAGGAGCTTGTTCCACTTTTCCCACGCCTCGACGTCACCCTGAAACAGGGCTTGCGCCTGGTAATAGCGCGTGTATTCGGCCCAGCCCGATTGCTGCGCCGGCTGCTCAATGTGCGTAACCAGATAGCCGATCGTGGCCTTGAACTGCGGCAGGTCTTTGCGCCGCGACACGGAGAACACCAACGTGGCGATCGAGCTGCGAGCCAGCGATTCGCCAAACCCGCCCAAGCCCGAGTAGCCGACTTCGCCGGCGTTGGAGGTCATTTGCTGATAATACGAGATGGCTTTATCGATCGCTTCGTCCGGCACTTCAATCCCGGCATTGCGCGCGGCGAGCAGGCCCACCAGGATCGATCCGCTGACCGAAGTGTCGGCGTCGCGGGCGTCGGGCGAATAGCGCCAGGCGCCCAAGGGATTCTTCTTTTGCGAGGTCAACGCGGCGCGGACGGCTAGCTCGAGGGCCTGCCCAATCGAGCGATGCTTCTCGCCGGCTTCCCACAGGGTGCGCTCGTCGACGGCGCCGTAAGCCTCGGCCAGCGCGAGCATGCCGAAGCCGTGGTGATACATGCTATTGCCGAGATAACCGGTGTTGGCGTTTTGGCCGCGAATGATGCTTCGCACCGCGCGGCGAACTTGCGTGCTGTAAAGTCCGAAGTTGGGGTCTTCGCCCGAGGCGAGAAACGCCATCAGCCCCAGCCCCGTCGAGCCGGGGCCTTGGTCTCCCGAGCCGGTCCAATCTCCCTTGTCGGACTGGGTTTTCGCCAGGTATTGCAGCCCGCGGTCGTACATTTCGCGAACGTCGCGCGGGACGATTTCGCCCGTGCGCACGGCGAGAGGTTGGGCCCGGGCAGTGGAGAACGGAATAGTGCAGCAGGCGGCAAGAATCATCCACGGGAGACCGCGTCGCAGGTAGTTGAGCTTCTTCATAGGTGGAAATCTCGTTTCCATAGGCCGGCGCTTCACATCAACGCTCGATATCGTCGTCCGAGATTAGCCCCTGCTGTCGCAGGAAGGGTTGCAGGTTTCTCGCTTGCTCAAGCTGTTTATCGAGCGCGCGCCACTGTGGCGGATCGAACAGTTTTTTCATCTTTTCCTCGGGCAGCCGCGAGATCTTATAGAGCAAGAGATACGAGTCGTACGGGCCGTACCGTTTGGGAACCGGAGTCTCCAGCAGCATGGCGGTAAGCTCCTTGCGCTGCTCGGCTCGCATGGCGATCGTGTCATCGAGCGCCGCGACGATCAAATCGACTTTGGCTTTGAATTGAAAATGGCGGCGCTCCTTCTCGATGACTTCTACTTTGGCCCGCTGCTCCTCGGTGAGCGTCTTTTTGACGACTTTGTGAAAGAACGAGCTTTCGCCGAATAGCCCAGTCTGGGCGGCGGTCTGAAACGGCTGG
>DASXPZ010000194.1:0-1901 GCA_036493275.1 Pirellulales bacterium | reverse complement strand
TTCTGGCCGATCAGACCAGCCTTGCCCATGCCTGTGATGATCGCGCTGCCTTTGCAGGTGTAGAGTAGCTTAATTGCCTCGCAGAACGAGGAATTCAAACGATACGAGACTTTCCACACGCCGGCGGCCTCGCGGCGCACGATTTCGCGCGCTGCGCGAAGTTGTTCCTCTGCAGATAGTGTTCCAAGTTTCTTCGGCGCGGGGCGCCGCTTCGGAGCTTCCTTGCTCATCAAACCAAACCGTCCTTCGCTTCTTGAATTCCGTTCGTGTGTAACCGAGTTTAAAGTGATGACGCTACGCATCACTCAGGACCGGCGAGTGTAGCTCGCCGGCTAGTTCGGCAACAAAAAGAGGAATTACTCTAAATCAAATGCCTGTAACCCTACAACTCGCAAGCGGCTAGAGCGTCGCCGCGCGAACGGCTCCCGATACGGGGGCCGCCGCTAGGAATATCATCGACGCCGATCTCTTGCGGGCGGCGAAGTCTAGCGAATTTGGCAACCGGTCACAACCGCGAGCCAACGCGGATGCTAGCAGCCAACGATGAATAGCCGTTCGCGTCGCAGCGCTAGCTGTCTGCCGCGAAGCAACAACATGCCAGCAACGGCCGCCGGAAAAAGAAGCTGGCAGGACTGAACTGCGTTTGACGTGTACCACCTGCGAATTCCCGACCAAGACCACGAAGTTGGATCGCAGATAGGTATCATGATGACGAAGTCTGGGCGCGGCTGTGGAATCTGCCGCAATGTCTCTCGATCGGTCATTGTGATGCTTGATCCAGGACCGATGCGTTCCCATTTCAGGTTACCCACAAAAAGACCCATAACGACGGCTGCGAGAATAATCCATTGCCAGCCTAATGCGGCTCTCTTGGCCAACCTGGCGAAGGCGTAGGTCACGGCCGACGGCATCACGAGAAAGAACGTCACGAGCACCACATACTTGACCGTGAGCGGCGCTGCCATTGGGAGAGTGACGCTTGGTTCTGCGTCTTGGACAAATCCCAATATGCCTAAGAGACTGAACACCAAACTGACTGCTATCGCACTGACATACCATGTTGCAACGACCGCCGGAATTGGTGCCAGCAGAAACGTCAGGAGCGGCCAGCGAGCGCACCAGTAACGACGCTGATAGGCGCGAGTTGTCTTCTTAACGAGCGTCCGCGTGTCGCCAAGACGGCGAGATGCTTCGGTCTGTGCCTGCGACTCACTGAATCCCGTAGCCTGCAATTCTTCCACGAGATCGCGATGATGATCGGCAAATTCGGCTGCCGCGCGGGTGGCGTAGTCGGCCGGTAAACCACGGCGGATCAAATCGGAAACCATGCCATTAAGTACTTCGGGCTTGTTCATACTTGCCTCCTTGCAAGATGCGGCCAACGCTCTCGGCGATCGTCGACCATTGGGCCATCGAAGCGGCCCGCTGTTTCGTCCCCTTGGAAGTGACGCGATATACCACGCGACTGCGGCCGCCTACGTCGAGTCGTCGCGACGACAAATCGCCGCGCTCTTCGAGCTTGTGCAGCAGTGGATAAATGCAGCCCTCGCCGAATTCGAGCGCTCCGCTGCTTTCATCCTTGATCGCCTGGACTAATTCGTAGCCGTACATGGGTCGGCGGCTCAAAAGCTCGAGCAAAACGAGCTCGGGCACGCCGTTCAGAAAGTCGGGATTCGTTTTTCGTGTCGCCATCGCCGCGGAGGATACCTATGAGTTTGAGGTATGACAAGAGAGAATCGGACGCTGGCTGGTTGTTACTTGAGAAAACGTAGAACCTGTCGCGGCAGCGCCACGTAGAATGCGGCGACGAGAGGGACTCACGCAGAGGTGCAGAGGACGCGGAGAGAAGAACGCTGACCGAGCGCGATCACCACTAATAAAAAGAGTTCTCCGCGACCTCT
>DASXPZ010000193.1:0-4076 GCA_036493275.1 Pirellulales bacterium | reverse complement strand
CCGCGCCGGCAGTTTGCGCGGGGCGTCGGCGGCGGCCAGCGCGCTGTGCCAGTTGAGCCCCAACATTCCTGCGCCGCCAATTGCCAAAGCGCTGCGCCGCGGGAGGCGCAGGTTTTGGAAGCCGCGGCAGGCGAAGTTTTTGTTGCTCATGGCGATTTCGGTCCCTGGTCGAGGGTGCGCAAGCATTTATTTGGTGAAGTCTGGCGCATCGGGCTCATACGGCAGCCATTTGTGGGTTCGGCTGGCGTCCAACGGTTTGTACCAGAACTTACTGGTCTTGTTGTCGAGTAGGATCAGGCGATTGGGGGCGGCAGGCCCGGGGATAGTATTCAACATTTGGTATCTTCCATATTCATTGGCAGACGGCCTGACGTAAAGAAACGCGATAATAACCGCCACGACGGCAACCATCTCCAGCAGCGTGCGGATGCTGAATTGTAAACGTGGCCTCGGCGAATCGCTCATTGAATAGCTCTCAGGCGCCTGAAAATGCCGCCCCGGACTCAACCGGAGCGGCTTCATTCTACCTAGGTGGCAACGGTTTCGCACAGGTTTTCAAAGCTCCAATACCTACGGTTATTTTGGCCGGCGCCACCAAGACCGACGCGCAATTTTGGGCGATGGTCGGCGTGACCCCGATGATCGGCGTCAACGACGACACGCAGGAAGTCTTCGACCAGCAAGCGGCCAACCAGTTGGTGACGTTCGCCGAGCAAAGGGGACTGGGGCGTCTCGCCTTCTGGGACCTCAATCGCGATCAACAAAACTCGGCCGGCAAACTGAGCCACGTCGACCTGAAATCAAGCAGCCTGCTGCAAAAGCCGTTCGAGTTCTCGCAGATCTTCAAGCCGTTTACGAGTTGAAGCTCATGCGGAAGTTCGAAATGCGTTCGCCACTGAGGTCACGGAGGACACCGAGAAAGACAAACAAGGCAAGCCTTCTCAGTGTTCTCGGTGGCTAAACTCTTCTTCGTCTTTTAGAGCCGATCCGCTTCTTAGATGCGCACTGCGTCTCCCGGGCGCAACAATGAGACACTCCACTCATTCTTGAATAGACGAAGAACCCGCCCCAGCGGCGTTTCATCACACCGACGCGGAAGCGTCGAACTAAGAAGTGCGGCGGAGCGTTAGGTCGAGGGGGCGGTCGGCTCGTTCGAATTTGATCTGCAATTGATCTTTGTTGCTTTGCAGGGCAGGGCCGACGTCGGCGGCCGCGTTGATCGCCTGGCCGTTGATTTCGATTAGTCGTTCGCCGCCGCGCAGGCCCAGATCGTCGGCCAGCGAATTCCGTTCGACCGTTCGCACGAGTAGCCCGCCCGACGGCGCCGGATACGCGCGAATCCCCAGCCGATCCGAGGGAGGGGCCGGCGCAGGCGTGGCGGCGGCCGATCTTCCGCTTGGTAGAAAGCTACGCCCGTACGCCGCCAGCATAAAGTCCGGCTTGCCGGCGTCGCGGTTGAGATAGATCTTCCCTTGCCAGCCAGCCGACAACAGCGGCGGGCTTTTCGGTCCGGCAAAACCACGGGCGAAGACCTCGGGCGGGACATAATACGACGCGAAGCGAATCCTGGCCCCCGGCGCCAATTTCGCCTTCGATCGGTCGACCTTTATGACGGTCGCCAGGACTTCGAAATTGCGCATGTCGCCGCTGATCCGCTGCTGTTCCGTGACGCGGTCGACACGGATTTGAAGCAACTCTTGCGCGTCGCGCAGCAGTTCGTCGTAAGCGCCCGGGGGCAGCTCACCTCGCGCCGTTGAGGCGATCGCCATCAAAAGGGCCAACGGCAGAATTCCAGATCGCTTGATGAAAGACGACATAGCAAAGCTCCTCGTGACGCCGGCAGGGAATCGTCTCTGCGGATCGACAGAGAACCATCGCCACATTCTGAGAAAAACCGCGGTGCGCCGCAAGCGAGCTGAGCGCCCAAGAGGAAGGGAAACCGCGATGGCGCCAGATGGCCATTTGCGCCGGTCGCGGCCGGCACATCGCTGAACCCGTTGTGCCGGTCCATGCGCCCCTTCCGGTGAATGCTATATTCCCAAGGGCTTCCGCGTTATGCTCAACTTCGAATGGCCGTTGACTTTCACGAATGGGCGGGGCAAGTCGGACGGTTGGACCGCGCGCTGGCCGACCTATCGCCGCTGGCCGAGATTCTGGGGATCGCTCCCCCGGCCGGCGAAGAGTGGCACGAGCTCCTCACGCACAAGCTGGCCCCGCAGGTTGCTGCTCGCCCGGTGCTGGTCGTGGCCGTGGTGGGCGGAACGAATATCGGCAAGTCGGCCATCTTCAATCAACTGGCCGGCGAGAACGCCAGCGCCGTCAATCCGCTGGCGGCCGGCACGCGCCATCCGGTCTGCCTGACGCCCGCCGGCTTCGACGACCAGCCGACGCTCGCGCGGATCTTCAATGGCTTCAAACTTCGCCGCTGGAGTTCGGCCGAAGATCCGCTCGATACGTCGGACGAGAACTTTCTGTTTTGGCGCGTGGGCCAGGCCGTGCCTGAGCGGTTGCTCTTGCTCGACACGCCAGACATTGATTCCGACGCGCCTGTCAACTGGCAGCGGGCCGACACGATTCGCCAAGCGGCCGATGTCTTGATCGCGGTCTTGACGCAGCAGAAATACAACGACGCCGCCGTGAAGCAATTCTTTCGCAAGGCGGCCGCGGCCGATAAGCCGATCATTGTCGTCTTCAATCAATGCGATCTGGCGCGAGATTGCGATTACTGGCCGCTGTGGCTGAAGACCTTTTGCGACGAAACAGGCGCCCGGCCTGACCTGGTGTACGTCGTTCCCTACGATCGCGCCGGCGCAAACTCGCTTGGCCTCTCGTTCCATGCCGTCGGTCCAGAGGGGACCTTGCCGCCGGCCGAGAAGAGCTCGTTGCGAGACGACCTGGCGCAACTTCATTTTGACGAAATCAAGATTCGCACCTTGCGCGGGGCGCTGGCTCGCGTCCTCGATCGCGAGCAAGGAGCGCCGGCTTACATGGAGCGCGTGCGGGCCCGCTCGGCCGAATTCGCCGCGGCGGCGCAGGCCCTCTCGACCGCCGAGATGGCGCGCGTGCAGTGGCCCGTCGTGCCGCCGCAAGTGCTGGTCGACGAAATTTCGGAATGGTGGGATCAGCGCCGTAGCGGCTGGTCTCGCCGCGTGCATGGCACGTATCGCGTCGTGGGGCGCGCCGCCACGTGGCCGGTCCGCGCCGCTTGGAGGGCAGCCAACGGTCCGCCCCCCGATCCCCTGGCCACGTTCCGTTCGCGCGAGCGCGCCGCGATTGTCGAAGCGGTGCAAAAGCTGCTCGACGAGCTCGATCGCTTGCGCCGCGTCGGCAACGAAATGCTGCGCCCCAGACTCGAGGCGGTGCTGGGGGGCGAATCGCGCGCGACGCTACTGGCCCGAATTCAAGCCGCTCATGCGAAGTTGCCTGCGCTCAATGACGATTACCGCGCCACGCTCCGCGCGGAACTCGACAGTTGGGGACGCGAGAATCCGCGGGCGATCTCCTTCCTCCGTTCGCTCGATCATGCCGCCGCGATTGCTCGTCCGGCGATCACCGTCGGCCTGTTGGTCACCGGAACATTTGTCGGCAGCGAAGTCGTGGGGCAAACCGCGGTGCAGATCGCCAGTCACGGCGCTGGCAACCTGGCGGCCGAGGCGGCGATCGCCGGCAGCATCACCGTCGGCGGCGAAGCGGTCGTAAGCGCCACAAGCGAAGGAGTCGGCCAGGCCGCGGCTCGTCTCTTCCGCCGCCTGCAAACCCGCTACGCCGAATCGCGCGCGGCGTGGCTTTCGGAATGGTTGGAGCGAGAACTGGTCGGCAACCTGCTCGTCGACCTCCGCCGCGGCGCCGAGGCCACCCGCGCCCCCGCCTACGTGGAAACCAACGCCGCGATTGCCGCACTGCGCGAAATGGGCACGTGAACGCGCTCCCACGTCCGTAGACATCTGAGCCCTTTCGTCAAGGGTTGGGGTTGGTTTTCAGGTAGGCGATGAGGGGCGATTGTTTTTGTAGGAGCTGTTTGAGGTAGCGTTCCTCGTCGTAGGGTTGTCGAGTTTGCCAGCAGCGGAAGAGGATGC
>DASXPZ010000192.1:0-6692 GCA_036493275.1 Pirellulales bacterium | reverse complement strand
GAGGCGTCACGCAAGTGGACCATGCCCATCCACCACTGGAAAGCAGCGCTGAACCACTTCGCCATCCTCTTCGAAGACCGACTGCCAAAACCCAACAGCAAATAACGTTCCCCGCCAGCCTGACACAAAACAAATTACAGGCCCCATGAACAATGTGGCAACTGAACGGATCGCTTTGTGGGTTCACGCAAATATCTTCAGTTCGCGTCTCCGCAAATGGCGAGAAGCACATGGCACGCGTCATCAATCGGATCACGTTGGAGGTGGGCAATTAGGGAACTTGGTGCGACCATTTAGTTGGTTTGATTGGGACCTTTCGAACCCCGAGCAGCGGTCACACGTTATCGATGAAGTGATCGGCGACCTACGTAGTATCGCGCTGCCCTATTTTCAACAATTTGAGAACATTGATTGCTTGGCGTCGGGGCTGATTACTGGCACGGTTCTCGAAGTACGCATCGAGGCTGCCGTCGAACTCTTACTGTGCTACTTTGACAAGTCTGCGGCGAACGCGTACATCGGAGCGTGCCTTGTTCGGCATTCCGAGGTTCTCCCCGAGGTGTTACGGCTAATTGAAAACAGTCGAACGCTCAACATGCCACTCCCGCGCGAAACTGGGTACTCAATTGAACTTGCAACCGCGATCGTCTGTCACAAATTGGACATAACCACTCCGGGAGCCTCGAAGCAGACTTGACTAGTCGGATTTAGGGCGCAATGAGCACTGTTGTGCCTCTGAAGCGAGCGCCTCTGACGGCCGCGCCTCGCTTTCTTGCTCATAAGCCAACGCCTCGTTACGCTTAAGAAGTATTATTGGTTTCGCGCAAACCTGCGCGGCTCGGCCCGGACTTTCAGGGGCGACTGTTGAAGTACATTGGGAATCGTTGCAATGGACGAAGATCAGGCAAAGTCGTCAGAAGAAGAACCTGCCGTCCCGCCGGAGGCAATCGCTTCCAATGCGCAGGCGGCGCTTCCGGCTGACGCGATTACGCCCGAGATTCTAAAGAGCGCGTACAACGCTTTTAAGAAGCGATGGAAGCTGACGCGGCTCGATCAGGAGTCGCGGATTGGGCGCGGCCCGATGAGCGCGGGTCAAAAGTCGACGATCGACGGGATCATACCGCCGAATCAGTTCCCGCTCGCCGTCTGGGAAGCGCTCGCCAAGCAAGGCCGCATCAAGTATTCCGGCAGCGGCTTCTACGCCATGCCTTAGCAGCCCGAGGAAGAGTTTTTCCCCAGGCACTCGGCCGGGTTATTTTGGCTTCGTGGGAAGTTTGTCGCGAGCCGCCGGCGCGTTCTTGGACGCGGCCTTTGGCTTTGTGGCGGCCGCCGGCTTGTCGGACGACTTGCTGGACTTTCCGGAGGTCGAAGCGCTCTCCGTGTCGCTCTTGGCGTCGGTTTGCGATCCGCGTCGACCGCCGCCGCGTGTCCACTCCATTTTGAACGGCTCGCCTTGGAGCTCTTTCCATTTTGTCTGCTGCTTATCGGTTAACACGGCGATGAGCTTTTCTTCGGTGCTGGTGCGGAGATCGGTAAGTTTTTGGGTCGACTTCTCCATCGCCGCGCGCTGCTCGTCGGTCATCTGAGGACGACCGCCGCGGCCGCCTCGGCCACCGCCACCCTTTGCCGCGTCCCCCGCCGGCTGCCCCCCCCCGGCCGGTTGCCCACCGGTCGCTGGCGCGGCCGAATTGGCGCCATCGGCTGCCGGCGTTTGAGCCGGAGCGCCCCCTGCGCCGCCGTTCCCTCCCGCGCCGCCATTGCCACCTGCGCCTCCATTCCCCCCTACTCCACCGGGCGCTCCTGGGGCGCCACCGCCGGCCCCGCCCGCCCCTCCGCCACCTGGCCCGCCGGCGCCACCTGGCGCGCCGAAACCGCGCCCGCCAAAACCGCCATTTTGCGCCATGGCGGTGAATTGTTCGCGCATCGCGTCGCGGGCTTCAGTCTGGATATCTTCGAGCTGTTGTTTTTGCTTGCTCGTCAGGACGAGCGCTTTGGCCACTTCCGGGTCGGTGAGGGCTCGCGTTCCGCGCTGCTGAATCGAAATTTCGCTCAGTCGTTTGTTCTGCTTGGCCGTCAGGTTCTTGGTAATGACCGTGTCATTCGTCTTGTTGAACTTGTTGACTTCGTCTTTGGCTTCTTCGGGGTCCATCTGGCGAAGTTCACCAGATAGCTCACGCTGCTTTTTCTTGCGGTCATCGATCAGCTTCAATTGCTTCTCAGTGAGATCAAGCTCGGTCTGAACCGAATTGTTGGTGATGAGCGTCAGTTTATCTGGTCCCGTGGCGCCCCCGGGACCTCCCGGACCACCAAAACCACCTCCACCGAAGCCGCCACCGCCAAAACCACCTCCGCCAAAACCACCACGTCCGCCGCCTCCCTGGCCTCCTCCGCCCCGGCCACCGCGTCCGCCACCTCCGTCCGGCTGTTGCGCTACCGCGGCGATGATCAGACTCAGTGAAATTGCGAAAGCAAACAGCCCGAGCGCGATTTCTTTCATGCCGCCGTTATTCTTCATGTCTCTGTCTCCCTAACAGAAAGTCGCCTGTGGTAGAACCTGTAATAAGCTGCGCGCGGTTGGCCTGCCATGTCGTCTGCGGCCAGAACTCCCACGCGCGAAAATCTCATGCGATGGTGAAGTTGTCCTTAAGAACCTGCCGTTGGCGGACATATCCCTTGTCGCCGCTCTGCGGCGCGCCCCCGCGTACTGAACCCCGAGGGGTGAGAAAAGTTCCGCTCGGCGCCGCCGGCAGTGATTCTAGCACCCCCCGTCGGGCTCGAAAACCATTTTGGGCTCCCGTGGGACCGCAACTCGCGGAGTTTGACTTCGATACTGTAGACTCCGTCGCGCCCCAGGCCACCTTCTGACTGACCAGCGATCAGACTGCCAGCCCTGCGATCAGCTCAATAAGTCGCCCATGACTTCCCCCTTGGGGATCAGGCGATGCGGACGGTCGAAGCGATCGTGGATCATCGTCGCCGAGTCGATCCCCAGGGCGTGATAGATCGTCGAGACGCAGTCGCCCGGGCTCATGGGGTTGCGAGCCGGAAAGGCCCCGATTTTGTCGCTAGCGCCGTAGACGAAACCAGGCTTAAAGCCTCCGCCGGCCAGAAGAATGCTGTAGCAGAAGTTCCAATGATCGCGGCCGGCGTTATTGGCGTTGATCTTGGGGGTGCGGCCAAAATCTCCAAGGACCGCCACCAAGGTTCGCTCCAGCATGCCGCGGTCGGCCAGGTCGGTCAAGAGCGACGTGCAAGCGGCGTCGAACTTGGGGAGGAGCTCATTCTTCAATTTCACGAAATTGCCGCCGTGCGTGTCCCAAGTGGCGTTTGCGTCTGGCGCCCAGGAGATGGTAACGAGCCGAGTCCCCGCCTCGATCATCCGCCGCGCCAGCAGCACGCTCTGGCCATAAATATTGCGACCATACGAATCGCGGACCGCGTCGCTTTCGGCCGAGAGCTTAAACGCCTGCTGCGTAGTGGGCGAAGTCAACAGATCGAGAGCCCGTTGTTGAAACCGATCGAGCGATTCGCCCGATTGCCCGCTGCCGGTGGCGAATCGCCGGTCGATCTCGCCCAACAGTGATTTGCGCGCGGCGAGGCGCTCGAGCGAAACGTCGGCCAGCAGCGTCAACTCCGGCACGGAGAAATCGGCGGAGTTTGGATCGCGGAGCACGAAGAGGGGATCGTACGCGCGCCCTAGCAGTCCGCCAAAAAAACCTGGCTGCGGCGGCCCGGCGGCGCCTTCTTTGGTGATGTAGGGGAGCATGACGTGCGGCACGATCTGTCTTTCCGGCGGACGCAGTAGCGCCATCACCGAGCCGGGCGATGGATTATCGGTGGGGAGCGTGCCACCGCCGATCTCGCCGCGATCGTGCCCTGTCATGTTCGTGTAGACCGCCGCGGCGTGGGCGTTATTGACCGTGTGATGCATCGAGCGGACGAGTGTCAACCGGTGCATTTGCGTCGCCAATCGCGGCAGATGCTCGCTGAATTGAACGCCCGGAAGACTGGTGGCGATCGGTTTGAATTCGCCTCGAATGCCATCGGGCGCCTCAGGCTTCATGTCCCACATGTCGAGATGACTGGGACCGCCGTTGAGAAAGATAATGATGCAGGCGTCAGCCCGCGGTCGAGGGTGGACGGCGCCGCTTGTCCGCTCTTCTGCCTGGAGTAGCCGCGGCAGAGAGACCCCCATCAAGCCAAGGCCGCCAATTTGCAGCATCTGTCGGCGCGACATTCCGCCACGCACGGTGACGGTGGATGGGCGCCCAGGCTCAGGCGATGGATCAAAGTGCGTCATGGCGGGCATGGTTGGGGCAGGGGGGATCTGGGGCGCGGGCTGCCGCGTGCCTTTGCTCTTCCGACGCGGCGGCTAGCCGTCAGTCTACGGCCAGTGACGCCGGGCGGCAACAAAATCGCGTCAGTGGGTTCTGAAGGCGCCTCGATTTCATCTCCTTTGGGGGCTCGCGAAATACGTGAATGCGTCGAGTCATTCTGCGCATGGATGACTGAATTGTGACTTCCTCGCGCTTCGCCCGCGATCTCATCGCGTGCCAGCTTTCGCCGCACAAGCTGCCGAGGGGGCGTGCATGCTGCCTCGCCAATCGGGGCTTTGCAGAGAAGCCGGCGCGGCGCCCGTCTGCTTCTTCTCCTTTGCCAGTCTTACTTTCGGGTTGAACGATCCGGGTGGTTGGCGATCGTGGCACGGCAAATGCTTTTCGGTCCGGCCACGACCCGCCGCGGCTTCGGATCGCGGCGGTTGTCACTCGGAATTGTGTGCGTCAGCGCATGAGCCATCGCAATGCGGCATTAGCGGGCTGCAAGGCGACTGGATGAGGCTCGCGCCGAAGTCCCAAGCAAGACGCCAAGGGAAAGCGTGCCCGGCGTCTGTCGCTTTTGCGGCGGAGGTCGGATCTTTTTCAATATTTTATCGCGCAGGCGGCGTCGCCCAGTCGCGCCTGCGCCGTGGTCAGTCACTTCGGGCAAAGTCCTTCTGTCTAAGCGAGGCGAAAGATATGAGATTGAACTTGGTTCGTTATTTGTTTGTCGGAGCGCTGTTGGCGATCGTGTTCGCCGCGCCCCGCGCGGCGTTTGCGCAGGAGAAGAGCGACGAAACCGGCGCTCCGCAACAACCCGTGGGGCCTGGCATGCCGGACCCGGTAGCCAATCCTCCGTCGCCGCCGCGCGTGCTGGATCGGGGCGACAACGCCTGGGTGCTGACCTCGTCGGCGCTAGTGTTGATGATGACGACGCCCGGCTTGGCCATGTTCTACGGCGGCCTGGTGCGAAAGAAAAACGTCGTCAGCGTGCTGATGCAGTGCGTCTTCCTGATGGGCATGATGTCGGTGCTGTGGGCGACCGTCGGTTACTCGCTCGCTTTCGGCGGCACGTACGCCGAAAACCAAGCGAAGGACAATAGCCCCTGGATCGGAAACGGGCAATATTTTTGGATGAACGGCGTGCAGGCGTTTTGGAACGATAGCCTGAGCGTTTCCGTGGTCCCAATGCATCCGACGCTCAACATCCCGTTCTTGTCGCACATGCTGTTTCAGGGGATGTTCTTCATCATCACGCCGGGCCTGATCTGCGGCGCCTTTGCGGAGCGAATGAAGTTCAGCACCATGGCAGTCTTCTCCGGGCTGTGGGGACTGCTGATCTACTGCCCGCTGTGCCATATGGTTTGGGGCGGCGGCGCTTTCGCTTATGACACCGCGGCGGCGGCCAAGTTCTGCGCCGGTGGCGCGCTCGACTTTGCCGGCGGCACGGTCGTGCATATCAGCTCGGGCGTTTCGGCTTTGGTGTGCGCGTTGTTCCTGGGGGCCCGTGAAGGCTATCCGAAAACCCCGATGCCCCCGCACAACTTGACGTACACCGCCATCGGCGCCGGCCTGCTGTGGGTGGGGTGGTTCGGCTTCAACGCCGGTAGCGCGCTGGCTGCCGACGGAATCGCCTCGGGCGCTTTTGCCGCCACCCATTTTTCGGCGGCCGCCGGAGCTGTGGTTTGGGCATTGATCGAGTACATCCACGGCGGCAAAGCGACGCTCTTGGGCGCGTCGTCCGGACTGGTTGCCGGTCTGGTCTGCATTACACCCGCGGCGGGGCACGTGCTGCCAATGGCCGCCTTAGCGATGGGCGCCATTGCCGGATTGGTTTGCTACGTCTCGGTGGCGATAGTGAAACCGAAGCTCGGCTACGACGATTCGCTCGACGCCTTTGGCGTCCACGGCGTCGGCGGAACGCTGGGCGCGATTCTAACCGGCGTTTTCGCCACTCGCGCCGCGTTCGATATCGGCAAGGGCAAGCCGCTCGGCCTGATTGAGAACGGATCCGTCATCAAAGGACAACTGATTGCCACCGGCGCCACTTGGGCGTTTGCGGCGGTCGGAACTGTCGTGTTGCTCACCATTCTCAAGGCCACGATGGGCCTGCGAGTCTCGCGCGATGAAGAGATGATAGGTCTCGATCAGACGGAGCATCACGAAGAGGGCTACATCTTTATCTAACTCGAGCCTTTCTGATTACCTGGCGACATGCGTCCGCCGTCGTTTCTCCTAGCGGCGGCGGACGTAGTCCTGGTGTCGATCAAGAATCGGCTCCTCCGTAAGTTCTGGCTTTTCGCCAAGCCAGAAGGACGGCCTTGGCTCGGGTGACTCTGTCATCCGGGCCAAGGTTTTTTATTGCGCCGCGGCAAT
>DASXPZ010000191.1:0-6160 GCA_036493275.1 Pirellulales bacterium | reverse complement strand
TTTTGAGCCAGAAGAGGGCGACGACTGGAAAAGCGAAGAGACTTGGAAAAAAGCAAACCCGGCGCTAGGCGACTTCCGAAACATCGAAGAAATGCGCGAGCTGTTCCGCGAGGCTGCGCATATGCCCGCCCGCGAGACCGTTTTCAAACAGCTTTATTTGAACATGTGGGTTGAGAGTTCCGCACGCTGGTTATCGTCCGAGGCGTGGAACATGGGCGCCGACCCCATCAACCCCGAAGACCTGCGGGGCCAGCCGTGTTATGCCGGTTTGGACCTGTCCACCACGACCGACCTATCCGCCCTTGCGCTGGTGTTCCCGCAGAGCGAAGGACGTTACGCCGTTCTGCCGTTCTGCTGGTGCCCTGCCGACAACGCCAGGCAGCGTCAAAACCGCGATCGCGCCCCATATGAAACATGGATTCGCCAGGGACATCTTCGAGCCACGGAAGGAACGAGCATCGACTATGACCGCATCCGAGCCGACATCAACGAGCTAGGCAAGGATTTTGAAATCCGCAAAATCGCCGTCGATCGCTGGAACGCCACGCAACTGATTACACAACTGACGGGCGACGGTTTCGAAGTCTGCGCGTTCGGTCAGGGTGTCCGAGACATGAGCGCGCCGACGAAAGAGCTAGAACGCCTTGTCCTCGCCGGCAAGTTGCAACACGGAGGAAATCCGGTTCTTACATGGTGCGCGAGCAACGTCCACGTGACCATCGACCCCGCCGGCAACTACAAGCCCGACAAAAGTAAATCGACAGACCGCATCGACGCCGCCGTAGCGCTCATCATGGCGATCGGCGTCGCGATGCAAGAGCCGGACGACGGAACACTTTTGAACGAGATTTTATGGGCATAACGCCCAACGCCCCGGCCAGCCGAACCGCGGCGACTTCACTAAAGGCAAAAAAACGGAGAAACGAAATGCAAATGTTCACGAAAGAAAAAAAGCCGAACGACTGAAAACATTCGACGAGATTTTCGCCGTCGAGAGCGCCGCAGTCGCCCGCACAAAAGCAGAATCGCTGGCAGTCTGGCGAAAGGGAGTTCAAGACTTTTCCACGAATGGCGTCCTAACAGTCGAAGAAGCGCAAAAGCTGGGCATCGCGCGGGCGGAACTCGAATTGACGAAGCGAGACTTCCAGACCGACTGCGCGGTTTGGAACAAGTACAGACAGAACCGAGAAGTTCTCGACGAAAAATCCGCCAGCAAAAAAGCCGATGCGCTGTGGGCCGAAGTCTGCAAGTTGGCGACCGAGAGAGACGCCGCGCAGGCTGCATTCAATGCCGCAGTTGAAGCCCACCGCCAGGCGAACATCGCGAACGATACATTCTCCGCGCAACGTCGCGAGATGAAGCAGATCGTATCAGGCAACCCGCGTTTGTTTGCGCCGATCGAGAAAGCATTCGACGGAGAAAATGTCGGTCCCGAACTGCCACGGACTAACCCGATCGGGTTTATCGGGCTAGGCGCGGGGAGCGCGTCGCGATGACGAGAGACTTCGCAGTTTGCGTTCACGAAGCCGCCCACGTCGTTACGGCAACAGCGCTCGGTCAGACGCCGACCGAAGCAACCGTGTGGCCGATCGGCAAATGTTCGTCGAAGGGCGAGCAGGGGCTTGCGCGATATCGCTACGTCGCGGGCTGTCCGGCAAGGACGAAAATTGCGATCACAACCGCCGGCCCGTTAGCCAAGCTGCGATTCGACCCAGCGTCAGATCCCGGCTGGACCAGCTACGCCCCAAGGATCGCGCAAGTTGCGAACGAAACCGACGACGCACACGCCGAGACGAAAGCCGGCTGCGAGCTGGCCAGACGAACGATCGACGAACAATGGAGCGCAATCATGCTTGTCGCGAATGAACTAGCCGCAACCGGGACGATCGACGGCGCCAGAGTCAAGCAGTTGATTCAGCAGGCCGCCGCTACGCCACAAGTCAATCGGGCGGGCGCCGGAAGCCTGCTGCCAGAATCGGACGGACTGACGATCACCGGCGTCGCCACGGTCTACTCGCGCCCCACTTGGGATTCCGCCATGCGGGGATTGGCTATCAAGTTCCTGCCGGGCGCGTTCAGCGAATTCATCGCGTCGCAGCCAGATATCGCGCTCCAAGCGTTTCACGATTCGACTTCCGTTGTCGCGCGTACCTTAAACGGCTCGGTTCAAGTCTGGGAATCGGGCCCGACGGTGAACTTCACGGCGAATCTGATCGACACTTCCGACGGGCGCAGCCTCTATGAAAAAGTGAAAGCGGGTTTGCTCGACGAATGTTCGATCGGGCTCAAGATCGAAAACGAAGACGACGCCGAATGGTCGATGCTCGACAAAGAGACGCCGTTGATGACCGTGAAACGCGGAAGCTTCGACGAGGTCTCGATCGTTCGATCCGGCGCAATGAAGGGTACCACGGTTCGCGCTCTTCGCGCTGGAGAACGGCAGCAGCAATATTCGCAGCCCGCCGTTGTCCTTACCGGACGAATCACGACCGGCAAGACGGTCAAAGAGAACGAGCAGATCCTCGAAGCGCTGGCCGCTGGCTTCTCGGACGTGAACGAATACAGGCGGCAGTCGCAACTAGCAGCTGCGATGCGAGAGGTTCAATTGGGCCGCATAGCAGACGAGATCGCAGCCTACCGCGAACAAGTTCTCCGCCGCTCTATCGCCTAACAACAAGGAAACCCTATGACGATCATGCAGCATTTATCCGCGACTGTGGCCAAGCTCAAAAAAGAAATCGACGGTCCCATGCCGCTGGACGCCGCTGGTCGAGCAAGGAGAGTAGAGCGAACAAGGCTTTACGCTCAACTGACCGAGGCAAAAACGAAGTTGATCGCAACCGGGCTTTCGGCGAACAGGGTTTGATGATTCGCTGCGCCTCGTCGGCGCCTCCGTACCCGCCGCGCGGCGGACTCCGAACGACGCGCGGCGGGATTTAATACCACCTGAGAGAGATTCGATTCAATGCAAGGCACAATCAAAAACGTCGTCCTCGATAAGGGGTTCGGCTTCATCACCTGCGCGGATGGCGGCAATGATATGTTTTTTCACGTGAGCGAAATCGATCAGACATCATTGCAGTGGGACGAAACGCTACTGGAGCGCCGCGTTGAATTCCAGCCGATCATGCGGAACGGTCGCGAGCGAGCCGCCGCTGTGCGGGCTGCGGATTGAGATAACCATGATCGAACCCCACGCCCGCCAGCAGCTGCAGCAGATCGACGCCGCGATCGCAACCGCCAGCAATCGGCTGCGCGAGCTCGAAGGCCGCCGCGCGGCGCTGCTGGCCAGGCTGACCGACGCAAACGGCTGCGAAGACCGCCGACCGCTGGCAAACGTGGCAGAGGGAGGCTGAAACGATGAAAGCCGAAAATCGACGCTCCAGGATCGACGCTAACGAGCGCCGAGGGGTCAACCCGACCCAAGACACCTACCCAAAAGAGACCGAGAGACCACTATGAGCCCGCGCGTTTTTGTTTCCAACCTGCCCTACAACGTCACCCAGGACGACCTGCGCGACGCCGCTGGTCAATTCGCGACGGTAACGAGCGTTCACATCCCGCAGGACGCCGCGACCGGCCGGAGCCGCGGGTTTGCGTTCCTGGGATGCGAGACGGTCCGCGGTCAACAGCGGATCATCGAGGGCTTGAACGGTTACCGAATTGGCGGGCGTGAGTTGCGGGCCGAGGCTGCGCAGGAACGACCACGACAGACGAGCCACGGCGAGGAATCGCGGAGCCTTTACCAGTGACCGTCAGAACCGCCTACACCGCTCCGCCAACTTCGCCACAATACCCGCCAGCATCGCATCCCCGTCGTCCGGCTGCCGGCGCAGGAGGTCATTCGAGACAAGCTCCGGCGCGGAGAAGTTGCGAGACGTTACCCTGGCTTCGGTTGTGGTGGAGAAGGCCGGGGCCTCGCAAGGGCTGATTGAGACAGTGAGGCCGGAGAGTTGAGCCAGGGCGATAGCTTCGGTAAGTCGTGGGCCGTGGGTGGGCATGGTGCAGATCATGGCGGGGACGAAAAGGACACCGCGGGCAGAGGCGCGGCGCAGGTTGTGGGGCGCACGACGCGCATGCCCGCGGCTGCCATGCCGGCCACGGAGGTCAACCGGCGGCGGAATTATGGTCGTGTGGGGCGTTTGTTGCAACTGGATGCGCACGGGGGTAGGATGCGTGTCCCTAAAAGAGGTCAGTCCTAGAAGTGAGTCAGAATCTCAGAGTCCCTGTCCCGGTTGGTGTGCGCGTAGGTAACGATGCGCGTAGAGGCTGACCCTCTATAGGGCGCCAGTCGGGACAGGGGCTCTATTGTTGCGCTCAAAAATGAGCGCGTAGAAAGGCAGGCCCAGAATGGCCCGTCGTCCCAAAGGCCGCTCCGCGGTTCTAGTCGTCCAGGTCCCCGAGGGCTGGCGCCCCGCCAGTGCAAATGCCGTCCCGCCGGCTGCAACCGCCAGCCGGTTCTATGCTCGACGCCAGCCGCTGGGCGCCGCGTTGGCAATTGCCGAAGCGTACAACAGGTCTCGACTACCCTGCAATTCCTTCGATGGATCATGGGCGTTGTGCGTGGTTTCGTCAGGGCAACAATTGAGCGTGCGCCGGCTGGCGCGGACTTGAAAGGCAATCAGTAACGCAGTAACTACGAACCTCCCCGCGGGCGCCAGTCGAGTGGTTGGCGCACGCGGGGGATTTTCAAGGGAGCAGATCCCGTGATGCCAAATGAAGAATTGAACCGGGCGACGCTCGCGAAACATTACAAGCCGCTGTTCGATGCGACCCGCGGGCTTTTTGATGTTGGAATGAACATTCACACCGCATTGTGCAATTGCAAATCAGCATCACTTCCGGTCAATGTTCACGAGTTCTTGCTTGGCACACTTACTCGCGACCTTCGACGGCTAAGGTCGAGCATCTTGGAGTGTGAAATCGGCCACTCAGAAACCGCATTCCTGCTGAGCCGCATCCTGCTTGAGGGGCTTTTGTCCGTGAAATTCGTAATGGGAGAGACGATCCCGCAATCGCAGCAATCAGAAAACCTGCGGAAGTCCGTTACGGGGTTGCCGAAGATCCCGCAGAACATTGATCCGCGCTCGTTCCGAGCCGAAGTGTACCGGGCCGCTGCGGCAATGGCATATTGGCGAGTCAGCGATAAGACCCGCAACCATCCCGTACTCGGCGAAGCATCTAGGCGTTTTCATCCAGCATTTGCAAACATTGAGCGGAACTTCGGGGCGAAATGGGCCAAGCACTTGAAGGACAATACGCACTTTTCAGGAATGTCGATTCGTAAGTGTTTTGAGCTGCATGGAATCCTAGATTGGTACGACACTATTTACGGTCCGCAGTCGAGTCCGATCCATGCGAACGATGCGTATAGCTTCGTCAAATACAACGAGGCCGAAAGTTCTTACGACGTACTGATTGTCGGAGAGCCCACTAATTTCGTGACGTCACTCTGCATGCCGACGGCTGTCATGGGCACGACGCTTGAGGTTATTGATCGGGTTGCGGAACTAGGCTTCGCTAAGCAACTGAATGAAGCGGCACAGAAGATCGAACCGTTCACGAAAGTAAATCGATCGGAATCCGTCTAAAAAAGGCCGCGAGGCCAGAAAGGTTGAAACCATGAGAGCCTGGACATACCAAGACTTCAAACAAGTCGCCAAATACGGCGCGGACAAAGCGAGCCATTACGTAGGCTGGGTCGATCCCAAAGGCCGGCGCAAGTGCAAGAGTTGCGGACCCGGCAGCGCAGGCCGCCGAGCCGCGGAGCGGATGGCTGAGAAGATCACCGCCCAAATGCTCACCGGTACCTACGACGATCGCAGCAAGCGTACTTGGCAAGCATTCGTCGACGATTACACCGACAAGGTTCTCAAGCCAATGAAGCCCGGAAGCCGAAGCGCTCGCGAGACGACACTAAAGCACTTCAAGCGACTGGCCAAGCCTACACTGGTCGGCGCCATCGACACGAAGCAGATTGACGGCTACATCGCCGCGCGAAAGCTCGACCGCAAGGTAATTTCGCCAAGCACAATCAACCACGAACTGCGGGAGCTGCGCGCCGTGCTGCGTAAGGCCGCCAAGTGGGGTTATCTAGCGCAGACGCCCGAGTTCAACTTCCAAAAGGAACCGAAGAAGCTGACCACGTACGTCACGCCCG
>DASXPZ010000190.1:0-5936 GCA_036493275.1 Pirellulales bacterium | reverse complement strand
GTTGGTCAGCAGCAAAACGAGCGGATCTTGCTGGAGTTGATTCAGACCGGCATGGAGCGAGACAAGCTCCGCGAGCTTTTTTCGCCGCTGCTGGACGAGGCCGATTTCGATCTGCTTCGCAAAATCAAGATTTCAAAGAGTCTCTCCGACGAAGCGCTCGAACTGCTCACTGATCTGCCGCGCTTGGTGGGAAGCAACGCCTGGGCCGTTTCGCCCAGCCGCAGCGCTACGGGCGGCGCGCTCTTGGCTTCGGACCCTCATTTGGAAGTCAACCGCCTGCCGGCCTTGTGGTACGAGGCCGTGTTGCAATGGGACGACGATTTTGTCATGGGCGCCACGCTGCCGGGCTGTCCCTTCTTTGCCGTCGCGCGGACCAGCCGGCTGGCCTGGGGCGTGACCTATCTGAAAGGAGACACCAGCGACTATTTCATCGAGGATTGCCGTCTTGATCCCGATCAGGGATGGCAATATCGTCGCGGCGAAGATTGGCATAAGTTTCAGGTCCGCGAAGAAAAGCTCCTCCGCAAGAGCGGCTCGCCGGAACCGTTGAACGTCTATTACAACGCTCAAGGGACGCTCGACGGCGATCCCGCGGCGCTGGGCGACGGTTATCAGTTGCTCACCAGTTGGACGGGAGACGCCGAAGGCGCCGGACGCAGCTTCGAGACGTGGCTCGGCCTGATCGATTGCCACGACACACTTTCGGCCATGGACCTGGTGCGCGAATGTCCGCAGCCCACCCTCTGCTGGATCTTTGCCGACAGCCAAGGACATATCGGTCGCCAGGCGAACGGCATGTTTCCGCGCCGCGCCGCAGGACATAGCGGACTGTTGCCGGTTCCGGCCTGGGAAGAAGCGAACCATTGGCAGGGCTGGCTTTCGACCGATCTGCTGCCGCGCGTCTACGATCCGCCCGAAGGCTTTGTCGCCAGCGCCAACGAAGATCTGCGCGGCGAGCGCGGCGTGCGCCTGGTGACGCTGCCGGTGCCAGACTATCGCAAGCGCCGAATCGACGAGCGGCTGGCGGCGCTCCCCCACGCGACAGTCGCCGACATGCAATCCGTGCAGTACGACGTCATCAGTCTGCAAGCCCGCGATCTGCTGGCTGTTTTTCTGCCGGAGTTGCCCGATGGTGAATTGAAATCCCGGCTGGCGGCGTGGGATTGCAACTACGCGCCGGCCAGCGTCGAGCCGACCTTGTTCGCGCGGCTCTATCGCAATGTGCTGCTCGAGGTCTTCGGCCACGATGGCCCGCCGCAACACGGCGTGGGCTGGCGGCGGATGTTGTATCTCTGCTCGCGCGTCGGTTTTGCCATGCCGGTGGTGACCAGCGTCGATCGCCTGCTGCAAAAAAAAGAAAGTCTCTGGTGGGCCGGCCGCGATAAAGGTCAGCTCATTCGCAAGGCCGCGGCGAAGCTGGCCGGCGAAACCGAGCAACCGTGGAGCGTGACGAACGCTTTTCATTTCACAAACCGTTTTTTCGAAAGCGAGTTGGTCGGCCGCACGTTGGGACTTCACACCAGCGAATTGCCGATGCCCGGCTGCCACGCCACGCCTTTCCAAGGGCATTTGCTGCGCTCGGCGACGCGCGAGACAACGTTCGCCCCCAGCTATCACTTCGTAACCGATCTGAAAACGCACGAAGCCTGGACCAATCTGCCGGGTGGAGCGAGCGAGAGCTGGTTCTCGCGCTGGTATAAAAACGACATCTCGCGCTGGTGCTCAGGGACGTACAAGCGATTGACGCTCGATGGTTGACGCGCTGCTGCCGCGACTGGCCTGGCGAGACGGACGCTCTTCGTAATTCGCCGCAGGCGCTGCAAAATTAGAACCTCAGCGGCAATTTGTGCTATTTTGGGCCGAAACTGGCTCCAGGATGGCGCGACCTCGGCGCCCCCTTGCGACGTACTTAGAAGTGGTAGACTACGCGCCGCCATTGCCTCAACAAGATTGTGCTAGATTTTCCGCATGGATAGCCCGCAACTCTCTCCCGCCGACCACCCCTCGCATCTTCCGGTTCCGGGCCACCTGGGTCCCAACGTGCAACCGATCCGCGTGCTGGGGCAACTTCCGCAGGGATATTTTCAACCTCCTCCGCCGCCGGGGCGCAAAGTGCTGCTGCCGGCGCTCTTGTTCGTGTTGACCGGCCTCTCGACTTACTGGGCCGGCGCGCACCCCCAGCTGTTTTTCCGCGAACTACCTAACCTGTTTATCAACGGTACGCCGGCCAATGCGATCGGAGCGGTGGGCGCTTGGCGCGACGGTTGGATCTACATGCTGTGCGTGATGGGCATGCTACTAGCGCACGAGATGGGACACTTTCTTCAGTGTCTCCGTTATCGCGTGCCGGCGAGTTTGCCATTCTTCATCCCGATGCCATTCTCGCCGATCGGCACGATGGGCGCCGTGATCAGCATGGAAGGATCGAGCGCGGATCGAAAGCAGCTCTTCGACATCGGCATCTCCGGCCCGCTGGCCGGGCTGGTGGTGGCGCTTCCCTTGGTGTGGATCGGAATTCAACAAGCGATTCCTGTTCCGCCCAACGCGATCACGGGCGATCATTTCCAAGATCCACTGTTGTTCAAAATCCTGATCAGCTACTTGCACCCAAACTTGGCCGTGGGGCAGGAATTGAGACTGAATCCGATTCTGATGGCCGGCTGGGTCGGCATGTTGATTACGGGTTTGAATATGTTTCCAATCGCGCAACTCGACGGAGGACACGTGTCGTACGCGCTCTTCGGCCCGCGCGGCGCCGGCTGGCTGGCCCGCGCGGTGTTGGTTGTTTCGATCTTGTACATGATCATTTTCAGCAGCTATACGTGGATCTTGATGTTGATCCTGATCGCGTATATCGGAGTCGATCACCCTCCCACAGCCAACGATCGAGCGCACCTGGGTTGGGGACGGCGCATTCTTGGATTACTCTGCCTGCTGATCCCCATTCTCTGCTTCACCCCGAACCCGATCACAATGGCGCATTAGTCGCGCGCTTCGCGTCGGCCCTCATCCGGTTCACTGCGTGAACCACCTTCTCCCGGCGGGAGAAGGAAGGCGTTTGACGACTCCCTCTCCCGCCGGGAGAGGGCTGGGGTGAGGGAGCGACGCGAGAGAATGTTCCAACCATCAGAGTAGTGTGAATCCGTTGCGTGCGCCGAATTGAATTCTATTCGTTGCGTCACTTTCGGCGTCGGCCCTCATCCGGTTCACTGGGTGAACCACCCGACAAACAGCCGCGGCAGATCAGCTTCTCCGGCACGTGCCAATACGTATTGGCGTCCTGGTCCGTGTTCTCGACGGACCCGCTTGCCGCGGCCGAACTCCTGTCGCGTTGCCACGCGCTGCTGGCGCAAATTGCCCAGTGCGAAGTCGCTAACCGTCCCGGCCGAATCGAACCGCGCGAACTCAAACGCCGCCGACACGACTACAAACTGATGCAAGAACCCCGCGCCACGCTCCGCGCACGCCTGATCAAACCCAACTAACCGCCAGCCCACACGTTACAATGCCGACAGTGCCATTCCTGTCATACTCTCTATATTGTTCATCGCCGCTGCGATCTTCCATTGCACTACCTGAGCGTATCGAGAGCGGTTGTCGCGACATCCATTTTCCGACACCCAAATCCGCTTCGCCCTCACCCCGGCCCTCTCCCGCAGGGAGAGGGGGATTTATACTTCACCGTTTACGGCTTGGCGTATGACAGCGCGAGAAGCGCGTAGGCCGTTACCAGGTTCGCTTCGTTCTCCATCCAGCGCGGGTTTTTGTTGACCCACGAGCCGTCGGGTTGTTGACGTTCGGCCAGGGCCGAGATCAGTTCCGCGCGCCAGTCGTGCGATTTGCCGTCGGCGTCGGTGACTTCCTTGAGCTTCATCGTCGAGAGGCCCTTGGCGAAGACCTGGTAGTAATAATAGAGACCGGCGTCGGCCATGCCGGGATTTTCGGCGAGCGTGTAATGCTCCTTGGCCCACTTGGCGGCGGCCTTGACGCGCGGATCGCTCTCGTTGACGCCGCAATAGATCATGCTCTTCAGCCCAGCGTAGGTCATCGACCCGTAGCTCCGCAGGCCGCCGTTGTCGGTCTTGCCGGCGGGGCTTTGTCCGCCGAGGGCCGGCGTGTAAAAGAAGCCGCCGTCGGGATTCTTGTCGGCCAGCGGCGTGGTGTTGTGCGGACCGGGCAGGTTCTGGCAGCGCGAGATGAAGACGAGCGCCCGCTGCATCGACTCATCGTCGGCGCTCGTGCCGCTGGCGTGGAGCGCGTCGATCAAAAAGGCGGTGTTCGAGAGATCAGGCCGTTCCGCCTGGCCGTAACCGGCGCCGCCGTACGTGATGCTGTCTGGCTTAACCCCTTCCGACTCATCCCAGATTCCCTTCTTCAGAAAGGCGTCCGCCTTTTTCAATAAGTCGGCGTACTTGCCGTCGGCGTTGGCTTCGCTGAACAGCAGCACGGCGACGCACGTTTCGTAATTGCGATTCCGCGAGCCATCCTTGTAAATGCCGCCGTCGTCATGGACGAAGCCTTCGACGTACTTCAGCGCCTTGGCGACCAGCGGATCCTTGGTCGTGGCGCCGTTTCGCAACGCCGCTGCGCCAACGATCGCAGTCACCGCCGGGCCTGTCTGCGGCGAGAAGGAGCCGTCTCCCCCTTGCGACTTGGTCAAATAGGCAAGCGCCTTTTTGACAGATTCGTCGTAACTTTTGGTCGTGGCCTTGTCGTCGGCGCGCGCCGTGAGCGTGAATGCGGCGCACGCAATCGTGGCCAGGAGACAATGGCGAACAAGACGGTCGCGTCCGATGACGAGAAGCATATTCGTTAATCCTTGAATGCGATGGAAAGTATTGCGATGTGTGTGATGTAAGCCGACGCCGCTGATCCACTTCGACATTGTACGATTTTTAGTGCAAAATGCAGGCCTGTGCTGGTCAGATACGCCGCGCGGCCAGAAAGTGCGCCCGCTTACGACCGGCGCAACAGGCATTTCGCCCTCGATTGACGATTTCTTCGCCGCGCGTGGTGAATTTGCAACCACCGCGGTTGCTTATCGATCTACTTACCGCCAGCCGCTGACGCTGTGGCCGACGCAGGATAGATCGTCGGCGCCGGTACCGGCTTGTCGAGCGCCCAGAAAATTCCGTTCGTCAACAGCCGGCGAAACTCGGGCAGGTCGAAATCGGTCTTGCCTCCCATCGACGTGTAGAAGACGCGATTCCCGGTGGACGGTTGGTTGGTCCAAGCCGTCGGCTCGCGCGTGTCGAGCCCTTCGACGCGGCCCATCATCAGCGGCGTGGCGCTCTTTGCCAAAGGGCTGGTCTTGTAGAGGGAATACTTCGAGCTGAACTCCTGATCGCTCACTCCTTGCAGAATCGGGTTTCCCTTCGCCTCGGCGAGGATTTTCAAATACGAGCTCGGCTTGTCGCTTTTGACTTCCTCGTGATGGCCGGTGTAATGGCCCCCGAGAATTTGCGCGTCGAACTCCGGCCAGGCGGCGTGACCGGCCGGCGGGTCGCGACCATCGCGGAGCGAGAAGGCGTGACTGGCGGTCCGAATGCCTACGACCGGCTTGCCAGATTTTACAAATTCGCGAATCGTGGTGAGTTGGGCGTCCGTCGGCGTTCTCCGGCGCACGCTGACCAGCAGCAGGTCGGCGTTTTTCAGCGCGTCGACGCCGGGAAAGTCGTTCAGATCGTTTTTGCTGGAGTGGACCGTGGTCACGCGCAATCCGCGCGTCGCCAGCTCTTCGTCTCCAAACGGCGGCAGCGTGTCTTTTGTTTCGTATTCGTCTTCGCCGATCAGCATCACCACGTTCGGGCGTTTATCTTCGCGGAACGAGAACGGGGCGCCGGCCAGCAGGTCGGGGCTGGTGATCGTGGGACACCAATATTTTTCGATATGCTCGATCACCAGGTCAGTGGCGCGAAAATGATCGAGCCCTGCCG
>DASXPZ010000189.1:0-3945 GCA_036493275.1 Pirellulales bacterium | reverse complement strand
CGTCGTCGGCATCGGAGGATTAGGGCACATGGGCGTCAAATTCGCCGCGGCTTACGGCTGCGAGGTGACGGCCTTTACTTCGAGCGAGCGCAAGTTCGACGAAGCCCGCGGCTTTGGCGCGCATCATGTCGTTTCGAGCCGCGATTCGGCCGCCGTTAAAAAGCTCGCGGGCACGATCGATTTGCTGATCGTGACGGTGAATGTCAGTCTCGACTGGGACGCCATGATCGCGGCGCTTGCGCCGGGCGGCCGGATGCACATCGTGGGAGCGGTGGGAGAACCCATTTCGTTTTCGATCATTCCGATGATCTTTACGCAGAAGAGCGTCTCCGCATCACCGACCGGATCGCCGGTGGCGATCGAATCGATGCTCCAGTTCGCGGCCCGTCACAACATCGCTCCCACCACCGAACACATGCCGATGAGCCAGATCAACGAGGCGTTCGAGCGTCTCGAATCAGGCAAGGCGCACTATCGCATCGTGCTGGACGTGGATTTTTAGAAGGCGCCGCCGCGGAATGATACATCGATGCCTGGTTCTGATGGCTTCATCGGGCCCAATTGTGCGACATACTAGTGGAAGCCCCTTATAGGGCTCTCCGAATAGAAATCGCTTTTGGAGCAAGACCATGCAAATTCAGCTTTCTCGTCGCCAGGCGCTGTTGGCCCTATCGATCGGAGTCTGGCGCGGAGTCCGCTGGCGGCGTTTGCGCGTGAGCCGCAGACTGCGAGGCGTGAGCCGGGCGCGATGTATCGGCTGGAATATCAGCACAAGCACGAAGAGCTGGTCGGCGATCTTTTGCATTCCGAGCGGGGCGATCCCAAGTTGGAATCGATCACGCCGCATGGCGAATGGTACTCGCCGCGAATTCGCAAGAGCATGGAAGGGTGGGGGCCCAAGCCACGAGTCTATCCGGTTCCCGCTGGGCTCGCCGAGAAATCGCTCGACTGGAAACGGGAGCGAGTGATCGCCGTGGCCGCGCGCTTTCTGGGCTATGGCTACCAGCACCATCACATTCCGGATTGGGATCCGCCGGCCGATTGGCCCTGGAAGAAGACGTGCGTCGGCCACAATGGCAAAGGGGTCGATTGCAGCAACTTCACCAGCTTCGTCTACAACCAGGGCTTTGGCGTCAAGATGTCGTCGGCCATCGAGCGGCAGTCCGAACTGAAACACGCCGAAGAGGGAGGAGAGGCGACTCCGATCGAGCGCGTGTCGATTGGACAGAAATACGCCGTGCGCGAAAAACTCCTGCGCACGGGCGATCTGCTCTACATCCGCGGCCGCGAGGATGGGCCGATCACGCACGTCGTGTTATGGGTGGGGTCGGTCGGTCGCTCGCCGGGCGAAGTTCCTCTGATCATCGACAGTCATGGCGCCGGCGTGACGGACGAGGATGGCCAGGCGATTCCGTGCGGCGTGCGCGTGCGACCTTTTCGCGAAGATTCTTGGTATAACCGCTGCGCGAGTCATGCGCATCGGATTTTTCGATAGTGCGCGATTGTTCGCGCGCGGGAAGAGGCGGCTCGACGGGAGTCTCGCCCTCCCGGAAAGATCTGGGGCGGCGCAGAAGTTATCAACAATCGAGCGTTTGTTCTAGTTCCCAGGGCGACACGTGGCTGCTGTACGCGCGCCATTCGGCTTGCTTGAGCTTGAGATAAGCCGCGGTGAAGCGCTCGCCGAGCGCTTGCGATAACGTGGCCGACGCTTCGAGGGCTCGCAGCGCTTCGTACAGGTTGTCTGGCAATGTCTGTGCGGCGTTTGCGTTTCCGTTGCTCGTGTACATGTTATTGTCGAGCCGCTGGCCCGGATTGCGATTGTTCAGTACGCCGTCCAAGCCGGCGCGGAGGACCGCGGCCGCGAGCAGATAGGGATTCGCGGCGCCGTCTGGCAGGCGCAACTCGACGCGGCCCGCAGCCGGGATGCGAATCATGTGCGTGCGGTTGTTTCCGGCGTAGCTGATCGTGTTGGGCGACCAGGTGGCGCCGGAGGTCGTCGTGGGGGCATTGATTCTGCGGTACGAATTGACCGACGGATTCGTAAACGCGCACAGCGCCGGCGCCGAGTGCATGATCCCGCCGAGAAACGAGTAGGCGAGCCGCGATAAGCCCAATTCGCCGACCGTGTCGTAGAACAGATTTTGCAGCGTGTGCGGATCCCACAGTGAGAAATGGATGTGGCAGCCGTTACCTGTCAAATGACCAAAGGGCTTGGGCATGAAGGTCGCCCGCAGGCCGTGCCGCTCGGCCAGCGTTTTGACCATGTACTTAAAGAACGTGTGACGATCGGCCGTGGTGAGCGCGTCGGCGTATTGCCAGTTCATCTCGAACTGGCCGTTAGCGTCTTCGTGGTCGGTCTGATAAGGATGCCAGCCGAGCTGCTCCATCGCTTCCGAGAGCTCGGCGATCAGATCGTAGCGGCGCATCAGCGCTTGCTGGTCGTAGCACGGCTTGAGCTGGCGATCTCGCGCGTCGGCCAGAGCGCTGCCGTCGGGCGATAACACGAAGAACTCGCACTCCACGCCGGTCCGCAGCTCGTAGCCCAGGGCGCGGGCGTCGGCGATGGCGGTCTTCAGCACCTGCCGCGGCGATTGCGGCAGGGGTTGATCGCCCATCCACAGATCGCTGGCGACCCAGGCCACTTCGGGCTTCCAAGGAAGCTGCGTCAGGCTGACTTCGTCGGGTATGGCGAACATGTCGGGATCGGCCGGCGTCATATCGAGCCAAGTGGCGAAGCCGGCGAACCCGGCGCCGGCCGCGCAGGCATCGGCGATCGCCGCGGCTGGGACCAGCTTCGCCCGCACGCCGCCGAGCAGATCGCTGAACGAAACCAGGAAATACTTGATGCCGCGCTGCTGCGCCAACCGCTCAAGCTCGCTTGTCATGACCTTCATATGCACTGTCCCTTCAGGCGATCAATAGCTCTTCGATCGCGGCCCGGATGAATCGTTCGTCCACAGGATTTTTTGCCGGATTGCCGGCGCGGTGGCCCCAGATCGACGGAATTGGCAAGAAGCGAGCGTTCGGGATTCGCTGGGCTTCGGCCTCGCTATCCTCGGGCGTGAAGTAGAGATCGGTTTCGCTGGGCATGATCAGCGTGGTGGCTCGGATGGCGCCGAGCGCGCGGTCGATGTCGCCGCGGTAGAGGTCGTTGTCGCTAACGTCGGACCGCTGCCAGGTGTTGATCATCGAGAGCAAATTCGCGGGGTCGCGTCTCAGAAAGCTGGCCTCCCAATCGCGGACCAAACAGTCTTCGAGCGATTCGAAGCCGATCGAGCGATAGAGGTGTTGCCGGAAAAAGGCCTGCGACAAGGCCCAACCGGCGTAAATTCGTCCGAAGGCGCGGAGGCCCCGTTCCGGCTTGGCGGTGAACCGCTGGCCGTCCCACGCCGGATCGGCCGTGAGCGCGGTCCGCAGCCCTTCGAGAAAGACCCAATTGTGCGGCGAAGTTTTGGCCGAGCCGCAGATGGCGGCGATCCGCGCGACGGAGTCGGGATAGATGGCGCCCCAGTGGAGCGCTTGTTGAGCACCCATCGACCAGCCGTAGGCCAAAGCCAATCGCTGCACGCCGAAGCGTTCAGTCAGCATTTTGCGCTGCGCGCGGACATTGTCGACGTGCGTGAAGAGATCAAAGCGGTTGTACGGCGCGGGCAGATTGCTCGGCGAGCTCGACACGCCGTTGCCGAAAGCGTTCACCACGACGATAAAATAATGCTGTGGATCGAGAATCCGATCTCGGCCGATCAGCCAGTCGATATCGCCATGCGTGGCGGCGTACGACGTGGGATAGAGGATCGTGTTCGAGCGATCGGCGTTGAGGTTGCCGTAGGTCTTATACGCCAATTGCGCGCAAGGGAGAGTGACGCCCCGTTGCAGTTCGAAATTGGCGATCTCGAAGATTTCGTGAGACGACATCGAGTCCCTTCAATCGACCTGCGCCGGCTC
>DASXPZ010000188.1:0-6022 GCA_036493275.1 Pirellulales bacterium | reverse complement strand
TGCTTAGCCCCATGGTCAAGGGAGCGGTAGGAACCACGCCATTCAATGGCCCGGACAAGGACGACGTGATCATTTGGAATCTCAATACCCGCGGCGCCGTGACCATCAACACCGGCGCGGACGAAGATTGGGTCTATATGTCAGGCTTGACGATGACCGCTGGCGATCTTTCGATCAACACCGGCAGTGGACCCGACACCGCGGAGATTGAGAACTTGACGTCGATTCTGCCCGGCGCCGTCAACATCCAGACCTACAGCTCGTTGAGCGAAAACGACGCCGACACCGTCTGGTTCGACGGAGTCTACGCCTACGGAAACATGAACGTGAAGACCGGCGGAGGGAATGATTTAATCCATCTGTCGAATACCACGACTTGGAAGGACCTCAACGTCGACGCCGGCGCCGGCAACGATGAATTCGATATCGATCACGTCGACGTCGTCGATAACCTGATGGCCCATCTGGGCGATGGCGACGACAGCATGACCATCGACTATCTCTACGGCGGCACGTTCCACTTCCTGGGCGAAGGCGGAACCGACAACCTTCATCGAACGGCAAACGTCTTCGGCCAGACGGTAGAACAGACCGGTTGGGAGTACATCAACGGTCGCTTGCAGTTCGGCACGGTTGTCGTCTCGCCTGTCGCTACGGCGAACATGCAGGCGAAGCTGGTTTGAGGCCAGGTAATCCGCAACGTATTTGAATCTGGTTCCGAATTCTGTGGCTGGCCTCTTCGAGGCCAGTCTTTGATACAGTTTTCCGGGAGTCGAATTCCAATATTTGGGCCGCTACAACAGGGCTGCGCCGGCGATCATCGGCGCAGCCCTGGTCTTCTGTTACGTTCCGCGGCGACGATTGCATGGTTTTCCGGTCGAAAAATCGCTCCGGTCGCCGGCGGAACTGGCGTCGCTTGCCGCCAGAGATGTCTTTATACTTGGCGCCCTTTACCCGACGCCCGAACCAGGACCTGAGCTCTGATGCGAAACGATCCGCAAAACTCGCGTCGCGCGCGATCGCTACTGGCAGGTATCTTGATCGCCGCCTGCCTCTCACTCGCAGGCTGCCGGCAATGGGCGACTCACGATAAAGCGTCCGACGCGGCCAAGGTCCAGAATCCAAAAAAATTCAACCTGGACAGCCTGCGCGATGAGCGCGCCGTTGCGGTCGAGCGCCACTTGGACAACAAGTCGGCCGGGCCCGGCGTCCCGAGCAGCGGCTTCGATTGGAACGAAAGCGCTAGCGCGCCTCCGGCGCATCGAGTTCGAACGCCGAAGCCCGAAGAACCAGCCACAAGCGCCAACGGTCCCCCGCCGGAAGAAGAATCGAAGCCTGCCGCCCACGGTTCGCTCTCGAAGCAAGAGCCCGAGCCTGACGCCGACGGCTAATCTCACGGCCTGGCCCGCGCTTGTGAGCCGCACGGCGCTAGCCGCGGGTTCTTCGTGTTTTGGCGTTGCTTCTCAATCACCCGCGGCTAGCGCCGATCGGCTCACGGGGGGAAGCCCATTAACGCTCGACGGTCACCGACGTCGTGATTCCGCCACGGGCCGTGAAGGCGGCGTGCAATCGCAGATGGCGCGGCTCGATCGCGGCGACCAGGTCGTCGAAGATCCGGTTCGTGGCGTGCTCGTAAAAAATTCCCTCATTGCGAAACTGTTGCAGATAGAGCTTCAAGCTCTTCAGTTCGACGCACTTCTTGGCCGGGGAATAGGTGAGCGTCAGCACGCCAAAATCGGGCTGGCCCGTTTTGGGGCAGACCGATGTGAACTCGGGACAGACGATCTCGATCGTATACTCCCGCTCCGGAAACTGATTGTCGAAGGTCTCCAGCGTCGCCCGAAATTCCGCAGTCATCGTTGCGCTCGCTCCTGGTGAAAAAGGCATTGTCGCACGAGGCGGCGGGAGTGTGAAGGCTGCGAGCGGGGGGCCAGAATTCGGGCCGCAGATACCCCGCTGCCTATGCCGGCGGTACGAGCCCACTCTGCCCTCGATTGCGGCGATGTGCTAGACTTTCCAACCGCGGGCCGGTCGCCGGCCGCTCGAAATTGTCTCCTGCGGAGTCCTGAAATGCCGAAGTCTCTCGACTACTTGTTGATGTTGGGCGCGATTGCGCTAGCCGCAATTTGCTGGGGCGTTTATGGACCAGTGCTGCACAAAGGTTCAACGGCGCTGGGCAATAGTCGCTTTCGCGCATTCCTGTGCGTGGGAATGGCGTATTTTGTGATCGCGGTCGTCGTTCCACTGGTTTACTTGTACCTGCGAGGAGAACCGGGGACCTGGAATTTCAAGGGCATCTTTTGGAGCTCATTCGGTGGCGCCGCCGGGGCTATCGGCGCCCTCGGGGTCATCATGGCCTTCAACTTTGGCGGCGAACCGCACACGGTCATGCCCTTGGTTTTCGGATGCGCTCCGGTCGTCAACGCTTTCCTTTCCATCTACATGCGAGGGCAATGGAAAGAAGTCAATCCAATGTTTCTGGCCGGGCTGATCATTGTCGCGGTTGGCGCAATTACCGTGCTCTTAACCGCGCCGCGCCCCAAGGGAGGACATGGCCCCACGCCCGGCGAGCCGAAGTCAGCGGCGGTTGCGGAGCATGGCGCGGCGGGGCACTAATCCGGATTCTTGAGACGTCGGGCATGCGCCGAAAGTGTGTTGCACACTAACCCGAAGCGCCAGCGAGGGCACAGTCGAATCAAGCCCTCGCTGGCGCTTCGGGTTGGACGGGAACGAACTTGCGTCCTGCACGCCCTCACGTCCCGCGCGCCATCCCGTACCACTCGATATGCTTGCGCGGGCAGAATCCAAAGCCTGCTGTCTGGCAGAATTCCTCGATCCACTGGCCCCGCTCGTTCAATTCCGCCGTGTCGGTCCCTTGCGGCATCAGCAGCACGCGGGCGCGGTCGACGTGGGGAAATTCTTCCAGATAGCGCTCGACTTCGTCGCAATCTTCCGGGCGGTCGATCACGAACTTGAATTGGTAGTCGTACGCTTGCGACAGCCGACGGATAACTTCTGGCGCGTGACGCGATTGCTCGTGCCGCACGTTCCAGCGCGGATGCCGAGCGCGGGCCGGGGCGCTGCCGGCCAGCTTGGGGCTGATCGACATCAGGTCTGCGTGGACCGGCAGGTCGAGCGTGCCGGCCGTTTCGATCGTGATATGCCGCCCCTGCTTGGCCAGCTCGGCCGTGAGCGGCACAAGCTCGGCGAACAGCATCGGCTCGCCGCCGGTGATCACCACGTGCCGCGTGTCGTATTCGCCCGTGCGCTGCAGGATTTCGTCAACCGAGTAATCCTCTCCCTCGGGCGCCCACGAGGTGTAGGGCGTGTCGCAGAACCAGCAGCGCAGATTGCAGCCGCTTGAGCGAACGAAGACGCTTTCGGTCCCCGTCAGTCGCCCTTCGCCTTGCAGGCTGCGAAAGATTTCTGCGATTTTCACGCGGCGTACTCCAGCGGATCCTCAAGGCCCGCCTCAGCAAACCCCTTGCGGCGCAACTGGCAAGAGTCGCACTGGCCGCAAGCCAGCCCGGCGGGGGTGGGATCGTAGCAACTGTGGGTCAACGCATAATCGACCCCCAGCCGCACGCCCCGCTCGATGATCTGGGCCTTGGTCAATTCGATCAGCGGGGCATGGACCCGAAACTTCAGCGTACCCTCGACACCCGCTTTTGTCGCCAGGTTCGCCAGCCGCTCAAAGGCCGAGATATATTCGGGCCGGCAATCGGGGTAGCCGCTGTAATCGAGCGCGTTGACCCCCAAAAATAAGTCTGCCGCGTCGACCGTCTCCGCAAACGCCAGGGCCAGCGACAAAAAGACGGTGTTCCGCGCCGGCACGTACGTCACCGGAATGCCGTGTCTCATGGCGTCGGCGCTCCGCCCTTTGGGGACGTCGATTTGGTCGGTCAGCGCGCTATGCCCAAACAGCGTGAGATCGATCGGCACGGTCACATGCCGCGCCACGCCGAGCGCCTGCGCCACGCGCGCCGCCGCGGCCAGCTCCTGGCGATGCCGCTGACCGTAGTCGAACGAAATGGCGTAGAGCGAAAAACCTTCCGCCCGCGCAATCGCCGCGGAGGTTGCGGAAGCGAGACCACCGGAAAGAAGGATGACGGCTGGGGGCATTTCGTGCGAGGCTTTCCTTCGGACTACAAATAGGGAGACACAGTCGGGCGCGAAAAATCCCTCGCTTCGGTTTTAAGTCGTTCGCGTCGTTCATTGAAAGCAAAGAGCGCCAGGGCCACGATAACCATGATCCACAGCATCGTGGCCAGACTGAATTGCACCCCTCGTCGGCGAGGCTCGGGTACCGTGTAGGTTCGCACGGTCGTAAGCGCCAACAAGAGCACAAGGACCAGACATAAAGCCCAGCCGACGGCAGGTAACGCGCGTCTTATTTCGAGATGTGCATTTCTTTCAAGGAGTCGTACGCTGACTTCTGGAGCGGTGAGTAGCATCTTCAGATGGTCTACTACCTTTGCTTTCGCCTCGTCCGGCGTCAGCCCGGTAAGTGGCACATCGCCGTATGTCTGCCCGAGTTTCACGAAGCCGTCATCTTCGACGTCAAAATCGCCCGCGATCGGATTGTCGGGAAGAGTTCCCAGAACAAAGATCTGCACTTTGTCGCCAGGGCCAATCCGATAAACTCGCAGCGACGCATCAACGAATAGCATGGCTGCAAGAAGAGCCGCTACAACCCATCCAGCAATAGGCAACAGAAGATTTCTGCGGCGTTCGGAAGTATTGCCCATGGGTGGTATTGAGTCCTGTTAGGTTGGCCCGGCGCCAATTCCTTCGGCCCGCAACTGCGCGATCATGTCATCCGTGGCCGCGGCAACCGCATGTTGCCATTGATTCGCGGCGAATCGATCGGCGTATTGCTTGCGCTTGTACGCAAAAATGATTCCGCGCGAGTTGTTGATCACCGCTCCCAGACCGTTTTGATCAAACGCCGGCGCGACGTCGCGGGCCGTGCCACCCTGGCTGCCGTAGCCGGGGACCAGTAGCCAGGCGTGCGGCATCGCGGCCCTCAGCTCGGCCAGTTGCTCCGGATACGTGGCGCCGACGACCGCGCCGGTCGAACCGTAGCCACTTTCGAAGGCCGACTGCGCCGCCAATTTTTCAACATGCGCGGCCACATGGCGATAGACAGGCTGGCCGTCCGCCGAGAGATCTTGAAACTGCCCGCCGCCGGGATTCGACGTTTTCACCAGCACGAACAGGCCGGCGCCGCGAGCTTCGGCCGTAGCGACGAACGGCGACAGGCTGTCGTCTCCCAGGTAAGGTCCGATCGTCAGGGCGTCGCCTCCCCAGGGGCTGTCGGGCCCGAGCCAGCCGTCGGCGTATGCTTCGGCCGTCGAACCGATGTCGTGCCGCTTGGCGTCGACGATGACCAGCAGCCCTCGGGCGCGAGCGTGACGAATCACATCCCCCAGCGCCACCATGCCGGCGGGGCCGAGCTGCTCGAAGAAAGCGACCTGCGGCTTGACCGCCGCGACTTTGGTAGCAACGGCGTCAATCACGTCGCGACAGAATAGAACATACGACGCGGCGACCGCGCGGCTGCGCTGCGAAGTGAGCGGTCCATCGGTCAATTGATCGGCCATCGCCTTGATCGTGTCGGGAAACTCATCCCAGCGCGGATCGAGCCCAACCACGACCGGATTCCCCACGCGCCGCACGGCCTCCGCCAATCGATCGCCGAACGGTTTCACGCTGGTTCGCTCCTTCTCGTTGCACTCCCTCTCCCTTTGGGAGAGGGCCGGGGTGAGGGAGGGCTGCAGTTAGGGCTTCAATAATAGGAAAGTTCGTGCGCGGCGCGCCCTCATCCGGTTCACTGCCGTGAACCACCTTCCCCCGAGGGGGGAAGGAATTGATAGCGGCGGTGTTCCAACCTGAACGGTTGCCGCGCGGGCGTTTGATTACTCGGCTTCTGCTCGGCTGCGGCGTTCGAGGCGAGCGGGGAGGGCGTCTCCCAATGAGGCCTCGACCGGCACCGCCATATCGTACCAGCCGATCATCATTT
>DASXPZ010000187.1:0-2739 GCA_036493275.1 Pirellulales bacterium | reverse complement strand
CTTACGGACCGGTGAACTGGTCGCTTGGAATCGATAAACAGGGGCGCCCTATTCCGAATCCCGCTAAAGAGCCAGCACCAGATGGTCGCGTGATCGCCCCCGACGAAGGCGGCCTCACCAACTATCGTTCTCCGAGTTTTGACTCCAAGACCGGCCTCTTCATTGTCGATGCCCACCCTAGCTGGAGCGTCTACTTCGCTAAGCCCGCCGACGGCGTCTACGGATGGGCGGGCGCGGACTACGGGGTTTGGGGCAAGGGCGTGATCGAAGCCATCGATTACCAGACCGGCAAGATTCGGTGGAGCCACGAATTAGGCCCCGAATCCGGCGCGGGCGTGCTGACCACAGACTCCGGCCTCACCTTCACTGGCGATGGCTACGGCAACTTTCTGGCGCTGGATTCGAGCGACGGCAAGACCCTGTGGCACGCGGGTTCGGGCACGTATATCCAGAGTTCTCCGATCACCTACGAACTGGACGGTCGTCAATACCTGGTGACCAGCAGCGGCGGCGTTCTGTTCGTATGGGCGTTGCCGCATCCCTAGCAACAAGACAAAACAAATCCTGTCGACGTACTTGACCGACCGCAATCTTTGCGTTCAATTCCTGTCTGTCCCCGCTAAACTCTCTGTTCGTCCCGAAAACCTTTTCACTCGTCCCACGCCGCTATCCAAAGCGCCGCCAACCTGTCTAGTCTCTATCGTCGAGACGAATCGATCTTCGGCGCGGGCACTAATCTCAGGAGGTTCCTTCCTATGTCCCTCGGCAAAACCCTTCACTTTGTGTTGACCGCCAGCCTATTGCTCAGCGCCGCAATATTGACGGCCTGCAACCAAACGAGCCCTATTGCCAACTCGACCATTTCGGCAAATGCGGGGAAGTTGCCCATCACCACGCGATCAGACGAGGCGCGGCAGGAATTCATAACCGGGCGCGATCTCTCCGATCGGCTTCTCGGGCAGGAATCGCTCGCGCACTTCGACAAAGCGATCTCGCTTGATCCGGAATTTGCCTCCGCAGAACTGGCGCGGGCCAACAATTCTCCGACGGCGAAAGAGTTCTTCGAACATCTAAAGAAAGCGGTCAGCCTGTCCGACAAGGCCTCTGACGGCGAGAAGCTGTTCATCCTGGCCAACGAAGCCGCCGCCAACGGCGATACGGTCAAGCAGAAGGACGATCTCGACAAACTGGTCGCTGCCTATCCGAGTGACGAGCGCGCACAGTTCGCCCTGGGCAACTATTATTTTGGCCAGCAGGAACTGGATCAGGCGATCGAGCACTACAAGAAGGCAACCGAAATTGCTCCGAACTTCTCGGGTTCGTACAACATCCTCGGCTACGCATATCGGCAGCAAGGCGACTATGTCAGCGCCGAGCGGGCCTTCAAGAAATATGTGGAACTCATCCCCAACGATCCGAATCCCTACGATTCGTATGCGGAGTTGCTGCTCAAGATGGGCCGGTTTGACGAATCGCAAACGCAATATCATAAGGCTCTGAGCATCGATCCCCACTTCGTGCCGTCACACTTCGGCCTCTCCGCCGCGCTGTTGTATTCCGGCAAGACATCGGATGCGCAAGCCGAACTGCAGGAAATGGCCGACCATGCGCGCAATGACGGAGAGCTTCGCACCGCTTACTTCGGAATGGCCGTGGTCGCCTCCGACGGCGGCAAGTTCGATCAGGCCCTGCAGGCTATGGACAAGGAATACGCGGTCGCGGAAAAGAGTAATGATGTCGTTTCCATGGCCGCCGATCTCCAGGCCAAAGGCAACATTCTCGCCGAGATTCCCCGGCTCGACGAAGCGCAGCGCGTGTTCGACAGGTCGTTCCAGATGATCCAGACTTCAAGCCAGTCGCCGGAGATCAAGAACAACTCGAAACTGCTGCACGAATTCAATTCGGCGGCCATCGCGATATCGAAGAAGGATTTCGCTGCCGCCAAAGCTCACGCCGAAGAATTCCGGAAAGGAGCCGAGGCCACCAAGAATGCGGCGCAAGCTAAGCAGTCTCACGAATTAGCCGGCCGAATTGCACTCGGTGAAAAGGATTACGGCAAGGCCATCGCGGAGTTGGAGCAAGCCAACCTGCAGGATCCGCGGAATCTCTATCGGCTGAGCCAGTCCTACCAAGCAAGTGGAGACGATGCCAAGGCTCACGACTATCTGATGAAATCAGCCGATTTCAATCCGCTGCCCGGATTACCTTACGCGTTCATCAGAACCAAGGTTCAAAAGCAGATAGCACAGAAAGCTTAAGGAAGAAGCCCCTAACCAACCATGGGTGCTGCTCATCGGAGCAGTGCCCACTCTTGTCTGCGAGCCACTCGCCCGCAGCGCTCTCGCCGGTATTTTCTCTTCCAACCTCTGATAAGCTTGCGTCCATGAGAGCGATTTCGAGCATTGACTACATTGAGGCGAAACGGGCGGTCGATCTGATTGTGGAGACCTCCAATCAGATGCAGAAAGCGGTCGTGGTCGCTGTAGCCGATTGTCGCGGAGAACTCATCGCGTTCGCCCGCATGGACGGCGCCCCGGTTACTTCCGTGGTCATTGCAATGAACAAGGCCTGGACGGCGGCACGCACAGGCAAACCAACCCGAGAGATCGGAGAAAAAGTCAGACATCCGGAAAAAGGCCACGACATCTCGTATTACGGCGACCCACGATTTGTAGGTTGGGGCGGAGGCATTCCCGTCTGGAAGGATGGTGAGGTGGCGGGCGCGGTCGCCGTTAGCGC
>DASXPZ010000186.1:0-8098 GCA_036493275.1 Pirellulales bacterium | reverse complement strand
ATGGCCGAAGTAGTCGGCATGCTCGGCACCAGCGGCTTTCTGGGAATGGTCAGCGGCGCCTGGTTGGGAGACCTGTTGCTCGGCCGAGACGCCGTCGCATGGCCGCGATTGCAGGCGATGTTTCTGATAGCCGGCGGCCTGGGACTGGCCAGCATGGTCCTGGGCTGGCTGGCGACGCGCGCCGAATTGCCGCCGCCGCCCCGCCGCCACGTCTCACCCTTTGCCCTATTGAAGCGCTACCATCCCGGCGCGGTGTTATTGGTGGGAGCGGCGACCGGTTTTGGCTTGGGCCTGCCGGGGACATTCCTGCGGCCCTACGCCGCGTCGATCGGCATGGGCCGAATCGGCGCATTCTTTGCGATCTACGCCACGACGGCCTTTGCCGCGCGCTTCCTCACGCGGCGCTTGCCGGAGCGGCTGGGAAATCGGGCCGGCATGCTGTTGGGCTTGGGATCGATGTCGATTGGGATGCTATTGTTGACCACCGCGACGAACAACTGGCTCTTCGCGCCGCCGGCGATGTTTTTGGCCGTGGCCCACGCGCTGTTGTTCCCGTCGGTGATTGCCGCGGCGAGTGAGGCGTTTCCGTCGCGCAATCGGGGGCTGGCAACGACCTTGATCTTGGCGATGTTCGATGTCGGCACGTTAGTCGGCTCGCCTATCGCGGGCGCCATCTTGACGTACTCGGGCGTGGTTGGGCTCCCCAGCTTTCCCACGATGTTCACCGCCGTGGCCATCGGCATCGCGACTTCGGCGCTGATCTACGCGATCGCGCCGCGGCCCAGTAGACCAGCTCGGGTAGCGCGACGTGGCGGATCGAATGGCGAGGCGGCTTCGATTGGAACGGCATCCAAGGCAGCGCCGGCGACAAAGTCGGCGCTCGATCTTGCGGCGAAGCGGCGCTAAACTTCACGGTAAAGCGCCGCGGGTCGATTCGCGACTTACAAACTCTGCCGCAGTTTCGCGAAGAGTTGCGAATACTCTTGCCGGTAGGCGCTCGACATCGGGCGACGGACCTTCGGGGGAGCCGCCGGATCCTCTTCGACCACGATCAATTGCTTGTCGGCGATCTCCGTCGCGCACGACCTCGCGATCGTTTCGGAAGTTGACGCCGGAGCGTCGTACGTGGCCACTACGCCCAATTGCACCGGTCGAGCGACTTCGACGTAGGGCGCCAAGAGGGTCGATAACATTTGCCCCTCGGCGCTGTAGACCTGCGGCATCTGGTCCCAAAACGCTGTGTGCGACATCCCGAACCGATCGACGACCACTTCTTCTTCGTCGAACGACTCTGCGAACGGATCTGACGAATCGGTTCGTTTGGTTGCGGTCGCGGGGCTGCGCGAATAACCGACTTCGATCGAGCTGATTTGCCGCTCGATTTCCTCCAGACGTTCCATCGGCTGAGGGCGTAATCGCTCCGAATCCTGCGCATAGCGGACGTTCGTCGGGGCGTGCTCCGCGGCCTGCGGCGAGTCGAATTCCTCGGAAATATCTCCGCTCGAATTTGACAAGGAGGAGCGGGCGAGGGGCTCATCGAGTTCGTCATCGAGCTGGCCAAACTGAATCACGTCGTCCGCCGCCGGGGCGCCTGGCGTTTGCGTCCACGGAGTGGGCAGTTGTTGCAGATCCGCCCAGGCCGTCTCGACGTCGGCGTCGTCGAGTAATCGTTTGCCGCGAGAAAAAGCCAGCACCAGGGCATGGTCGCAAACCTGGTTGATCAGTCGCGGCACGCCGTCGCTAGCGCGATACGCCGCCTCGAGCGCCGACTCCGCGAAGATCGTCGTCGCGTCGCCTCCGCAACAAGCCAACTGAGCCCGAATATACTCGAACGTCTCGTTCCGGTTGAGCGGCTCCAGATAACAGCGCGCCGCGGTCCGCTGGCTGAACGATTCGAGCTTAGGACTGGCCAGGCGCTCTTCGAGCAGCGGGCAGCCGGCCAACATCAACCGCACGCGCGGGCGTCCGCCGACGGAAACGTTGGTGATCAATCGCACTTCTTCCAGCACACGCGACGGCAGCGTGTGCGCTTCGTCAACCAAGAGCAACACGCCGCGCTGACTCTTGGCGTCGTCCGTCAAATAGTCGATCAACGTCAGCCGCAACTCGCCGTCGTCCATGCCGCGGCAGGGAAGGCTGAGCTCGAACAGAATCGTTTGCAGAAGCGAACGGGGAGAGTCGAGCCGCGCCGTTCCCAACAGCGCCACGGCAAAGGTCGGCTGAAAATGTCCTCGCAGCAGTTGGCAGAGGAGCGTCTTGCCGGAGCCCGAGGGGCCAATCAGCACGCCTGTCCCCTCCGCGCGTTCGACGCAGCGAACGAGAGTTTCACGGGCGGCCTCGATGGCGCGGATCGGCGCGTAGCGCTCCGTCTGCGGCATCGAAGCGAAGGGACGTTCCTGGAGCTGGAAGAAGGCATCATACATGCTAGCGGTTCCTGGCTTTCCCTTCGTCCTACCCCGACGGAGCGACATTGGACGTAAATCGCGGTCGAGCGCGCAATCTGGCCTTAGTACATTCGGCATTGGGTCGGCCACGGCTACACGCGAGAATTGGCAAACTGTCCAGATGGCAAGCCGGGGAATTCCCGTCAGTCAAACTGAGAGGCGCCTGCCTCGCCGCAGAATTACAATAGAATGGACTTCAGTCGATTGCCGTTCACTGTTTCGCGTTCGACTCTTAGCCACGGCCCTTAAGATCTTTGACCAATCATGTTTCAGATCAAGATCTGCGGAATCACGAGCGCGGCCGACGCCGAGGTGGCTCTGACCGCCGGCGCCGACGCGATCGGTTTGAACTTCTATGCGAAGAGCCCGCGGTTGATCGACGTCGCCACGGCCCGCCAGATTGCGTCGACAGTCGAGCAGCACAAAGATCGCGCCGCGATCGTGGGCGTTTTTGTGAATGCCACTCCCGCAGAAATTCGGGCGACTCGCGATGCCGTTTGGGTTGACCTGATTCAGCTCAGCGGTGATGAATCAGTCGACATGCTGGCAGAGCTGGCGTCGCTAGGCGTCTCGCCCGCTTCGGTGATCCGCGCGTTTCGCGTTCCTCCTGGAGGCGAAGAGGCGGCGCGAGGCTATCTCGACGATTGTCGCCGGCTTGAATGCCTGCCAGGAATGATCCTCTGGGATGCCTACGACGCCACGCAATATGGCGGCACGGGGCGCGTGGCCGACTGGGACCTGGCCGCCCGTTGGGTGGCGGCCGGCGCGTCGCCTCCGCTGGCCCTGGCCGGAGGTTTGCGCCCCGAGAACGTGGGCCGGGCGATCCAGCTCGTTCGACCAGCGGCCGTCGACACGGCCAGCGGCGTCGAAACGTCCCCCGGACGGAAGGACGCGGTTGCGGTGCGGCAGTTCATAACAGCCGCCCGGGTGGCATTCGACAATTTGGCGCCGGGTGATTAAGATAGGCCGGTTTCGCCGGTTCTATGCCGGAAGCGTCGCCCGTTTTAATCGCATACCCCCCATCGGACAGGAGCATATATCGTGGCCCAGGTCGAAACCCGCTTGCCGTACAAAGTTCGTGACATGGCCCTGGCAGATTGGGGCCGCAAAGAGATCGGCCTGGCCGAAAACGAGATGCCGGGCCTGATGGCCCTGCGCCAGAAGTACGCCAAGACGAAGCCGCTGGCCGGGGCGCGCGTCGCCGGCTGCCTCCACATGACCATTCAGACGGCCGTCCTGATCGAAACGCTGACCGCGCTCGGCGCCGAAGTGACCTGGAGCAGTTGCAATATCTTCTCGACCCAGGATCACGCCGCGGCAGCCATTGCCGCCACCGGAGTGCCGGTTTATGCCTGGAAGGGAATGACCAACGAGGAGTTCGATTGGTGCATTGAGCAGACCCTCTACTTCCCCAGCGGGAAGCCGCTGAACATGATTTTGGACGACGGCGGCGACCTGACCTGCATGGTCCACCAGAAGACCCCGGAACTGTTGGCCGATATTCGTGGCCTGTCAGAAGAGACGACCACGGGTGTCCATCGCCTCTATCAAATGCACGCGCGCGGCGAATTGAAGATGCCCGCGATCAACGTGAATGACTCAGTCACCAAGAGCAAGTTCGACAATCTCTACGGTTGCCGCGAATCGCTGGCCGACGGCATCAAGCGGGCCACCGACATCATGATAGCCGGCAAGGTGGTCGTGGTGGCCGGTTATGGCGACGTCGGCAAGGGCTGTGCCCACGCAATGAAATCGCTTGGCGCCCGCGTGATTGTGACCGAAATCGATCCGATCAACGCCCTGCAGGCTTCGATGGAAGGTTACGAAGTCACCACGATGGAAGACGCCGCGCCGCGGGGCAATATCTTCGTCACGGCCACAGGCAATCGCGACGTGATCGTCGGCTCGCACATGCAGGCGATGCGAAATGACGCCATCGTCTGCAACATCGGGCATTTCGATCTCGAAATCGACATGGCCTGGTTGAACGGCCAGAAGAACGTCAAGAAGATCGAGATCAAACCGCAGGTGGATCGCTACACCTTCCCGGACGGCAAATCGATTTTGATCCTGGCCGAGGGGCGACTGGTCAACCTCGGCTGCGCGACGGGCCACCCGTCGTTCGTCATGTCGAGCTCGTTCACCAACCAGGTGATGGCGCAAATCGCCCTCTGGACCGAAACGGCGAAGTACCCGATCGGCGTGCATGTGCTCCCCAAAAAGCTCGACGAAGAGGTCGCGCGATTGCACCTCGACCAGCTGGGCGTGAAGCTCACGAAGCTCACCCCGGCCCAATCGAAGTACGTCGATATCCCAGTCGAAGGGCCGTATAAGCCCGAGCATTACCGCTACTAGTTAGCAGAAAAGTATCGGGTGGACTCGTCTCATGTGCGGGTTCAATCCTGCGCAGTGATAGCAGTGCAGGCGCCCTTCTCCCGCCGGGATAAGGTGGTTTGCGGAAGCAAACCGGAAGAGGGAGCGCCTCTGGCCTCTTGTCTGTGGTCTCTCGCTTCCCCACCCTTGCGACCTTGGCTTGGAAATCGACAATGGGGCGGCGGTCTTCCTGGTCCCATTCCTCTTCGAGCACCTTGCTGAGCCATGCCCGAGATTCAAGCCTTTCGCGGATTGCGTTATGACCTGGGACACGTCGGATCATTGAGCGCGGTGATCGCGCCTCCGTATGACGTGATCGGACCGGAGCTGCAAAACCAACTCTACAAGCAGCACCCGGCCAACGTGGTCCGTTTGATTCTCAATCGCGATGAACCAGGCGATGACGAGCGCAACAATCGCTACTCGCGCGCCGCCAACTTCCTGAAGAACTGGCGCAAGGAAGGAGTCCTCAGCACCGATCCCGATCCGGCCCTGTACGTCTATCACCAACAGTTCGATTACCAGGGGCACACGCTGGTGCGGCGCGGCTTCATGGCGCGCGTGCGGCTGGAGCGCTTCGGCGAAGGGCGCATCTATCCGCACGAAGAAACGATGTCCGGCCCCAAAGCGGATAGACTGTTGCTCACGAAGGCCTGTAAGGCAAACCTCAGCCAGATTTTTGGCCTCTACCCAGACCCGGATAACAACGTCCAGCAACCGCTGGAGCAAGCCATTGCCGATGTGCCCGCTCGTGAAGCGACCGACCACTTGGGCGTGATCCATCGGATGTGGCCGGTGACGAATATCGACGTGATTTCGGCCGTTTCCGCGGCGATCAGCCCTCAACCGGTCTTCATCGCCGACGGCCATCACCGTTATGAGACGGCCTGCAATTATCGCGATGAGCTAGCCGCCGGCGGGGCGCTTCCGCCGGGTCATCCGGCCAATTTCGTGTTGATGATGTGCGTCGGCATGAGCGACCCGGGCATGGTGGTGCTCCCCACGCATCGCCTGTTCCGTGGGCTTCCCAAGCTGACGGGCGCCCAACTCATCGAGCGTCTGGGCGACGCCTTCTCCACGCGACTAGCGGGCGAAGGGGCCGACCTGGCGCAAACCATCTGGCGCCAGATCGAAGACGAAGGAGACCAGGGAACGCTCGGCCTTTTCGCCGCCGCGGATCAGCGCTGGGTAGTCGCGCGGATTACGCCTATGGGGCGCGAACGGATGGCCAAGATCGCCTCCGAGCATAGCCAGCCGTGGCGCGATCTGGGGGTGAGCATCTTGCATCGCCTGCTGATCGATGACCTGTTGGCTGGCAAAGATCTTCCCAAGCCGCGCTATGTTCATTTGGTTGAAGAAGTGGTCGAAAGCCTGGAGAGTGACGAGTTTCAACTTGCGGTGTTAGTGATGCCGGCCACGATCGAGCACATCCAGACGATCAGCGAGCATCAGGAGCGGATGCCGGCCAAAAGCACCTACTTCTATCCCAAACTGCTTAGCGGCCTGGTCATTAATCCGCTCGAATAGCGCCGGCGAAATATTATTGGCGGTTTCCCGCCCCTCTCGCCTCGCCGGTTTCACGTGAAACGGCCATAACGACGGCGCCGGTCCGTGAAACGGGGTGTTCCACGTGAAACAGGAGCCTTGCACAGTCTGTGTCGTTTCACGTGAAACGTTTGTAGCGGCCGATAGAGTTAGTTGGACTTTCCGAGCGAGCGCGCCGGCGGCTAAAAATCGCCCCGCGGCGCGGAAAACGCCTGAGCGTCATCGTACGCTCGTCGTTTAATCGTCGGATTGCCTCCTCTACCTTGTCTTGGCAGTCTCGCGCCGGAGCGTGGCCGTGGGTCGGATCCTTTGCGTGGCGAACCAGAAGGGCGGCGTCGGCAAGACGACCACCGCGGTGAACCTCGCAAATGGGCTGGCCAAAAGCGGCGCTCGGACGCTGCTGATCGATCTCGACCCGCAGTGCAACGCCACCAGCGGACTGTCCGGCAAGCCGACCGAGCGCCACCCGCTGGTCTCAACCGCGCCCCTATCGGATTCGCTGATTTCGACGGCGACCGACGGGTTGGAAGTCCTGCCGGGCAGCCGTAACGTGCGCGATATCGAATCACTCTTACGTCAGGACGAAGCCCAGGTCGCCACGCTCCGCCATCACCTGGCAAGCGGAATGACGGTCTACGACTTTGTCTTGATCGATTGTCCACCGTCTCTCGGTCAACTCACGCGCACGGCGCTGGCCAGCGCCAGTGAAGTGTTGATGCCGATCCAGTGCGAGTACTTCGCGATGGAGGGGTTGACGCAAATGATCGACGTCATCCGCCAGGTGATGACGCAGAAGCCGAACCGGCTCCAGTTCGGCGGCATTCTGCTGACCATGGTCGACGACATGTTGGAGCTAACCGAGGAAGTCGATAACGAGGTGCGCGATTTCTTCGGCGAGATCGTGTTTCGGACCGTCATCCCGCGCGACGTCGCGGTGGCCGAAGCGCCCAGCCACGGGCAATCTGTTTTGGACTACGCTCCCCGCTCGCGCGGGGCCAGAGCTTACGCAGAACTGTGCATGGAGGTACTCGACCGTGACTAAAGAACGACGACTCGGACGTGGATTAGAAGCCCTGCTGGGGCGCGCTCCGGAAGAATTCAACGAACGCCCAGCCGGCGCGCCGGAGGCGCAGCCGGGCAATGCAACAGGAGGCGCAACGGGCTCCGCGACGAAGAACTCGGACCAGGTGAGCGTTTACGAGATTGATCGCAATCCGTTCCAGCCGCGGCGTGATTTCGACGAAAATGAGATCAACTCGCTAGCTGATAGCATTCAGCAGCACGGCATGATCCAGCCGATCGTCGTGCGCCGCTGCGGCGGTCGCTATCAACTCGTCGCCGGCGAGCGCCGCCTCCGCGCCGCCACCAAGGCGGGCCTTTCCCACGTCACGGTGCAGATCCGGGACGTCGACGATCGCCAGGCGAACGAGATGGCCATCGTCGAAAACTTGCAGCGCAAAGATCTCAACGCGCTCGAAAAAGGAGCGTCGTTCCAAGAGTACTTGCAGCGCTACGGCTGCACGCAAGAAGAACTTGCCAAGCGGCTGAAGATCGACCGTTCGACCCTCTCGAACCTGATCCGCCTGTTGGAGCTGCCGGCCGACGTGCAGACCGCGCTCCGCGGCGGCGGCATCTCGCCAGGGCACGCGCGGGCCTTGCTGCCGCTAGGTGACGAACGCGAACAGATTGCTTTTTGTCAGCGCATTCAACAAGAAGAGCTAAGCGTGCGGGCGACT
>DASXPZ010000185.1:0-4082 GCA_036493275.1 Pirellulales bacterium | reverse complement strand
CCGCCGTTGCCGCGCCAGCGCAGGCCGCGGCAAAAGTGGCCCGCGCGCAGGGCCCTCTGCTACTTGAACGACGCTTGCCCGGTTTCTCCGAGCCGGTCGCGGCCATTGCGCTTGGCGGTTTGAAATCGCTGCTGCGAGCGCCGGAGTCGAAATTAATGCTGATGACTCCGCTGCTCTTGGGCGCGGCGTTCGGGTCGATGATCTTTAAATTGTCGAACAGCACGTCGGACTCGATCAGGGCGCTCGTCGGCGTCGCCGCGATCGGGCTCGGATTGTTCGGATCATTGTCACTTGTGGCCAATCAATTCGGATTCGACCGCGATGGCTTTCGCGTGTTCGTGCTCTCGTCCGTGCCGCGGCGAGACATTCTGCTCGGCAAGAACATGTCGTTTGCTCCCTTGGCGCTGGCCATGTCTGTGCTGTTGCTGGTGATCGTGGAGGTAGTTTGCCCGCTGCGGTGGGATCATTTGTTATCGATGGCGCCGCAGTTTGTTTCGATGTACCTTTTGTTCTGCGCTTTGATGAATTTGCCCTCTATCTACGCCCCGATGCACATTGCCGCGGGTTCGATGAAGCCCTCGAATCAGAAGTTGGCGCCGGTCCTGTTGCAACTGGCCATGACGATGCTCTTCTTGCCATTGATTCAGGTACCCACGCTATTGCCGCTGGGCATCGAGGCGCTGCTGGAGCGGCAGGGTTGGACCGGAGGCGTTCCGATCGCCCTGTTGCTTTCGTTGGCGCTCGCGGTGGGAGTCGTCTTTTTCTACCTTCTCGTTCTGAAATGGGAGGGGCATTTGTTTCAGGCCCGCGAGCAGAGAATCTTGGACGTTGTGACGAACCGAGCCTCCTGATTCGGCCCTTCACCATTCGAGCCGTTATGGCTAGACATAGGATGAACTCGGACCGTCGTGAATTCGAAACGTAACATTCATTCCCCCCCATTTCCTGTTCCAGCGTTTGGCAAAGCGAAGAGTTTCCTGATAGGCTGGTCTTGCGCCGTCCAGCCTGCCGGCGCGGCCTGCCTTCCAGTTGTCCCTCGCTTCTACCAATAAATCGTTTTCCGGGGATGCCGCGATGAGTTTCTCGTCGAGCGACCAGCGACAACCGTCGCTACGAATTTCGCGCCGCAAGCTGCTTCAGGCCGGCGGAATTGGCGCAATGACTCTCGGCATGCCAGGCATGGTCGCGGCGGGCGTTGACGCCAAGCGCGGCCTAGGAGGGGGCGCCGCCGAGAAGTCTTGCATCTTTATTTTGCTCTGCGGCGGGCCTAGTCATCTCGACACCTGGGATTTGAAGCCAGCGGCGCCGGCCGAAATCCGCGGCCCCTATCAACCCATCGCCACCTCCGTGCCGGGCATGAAGATCTCGGAGCTTCATCCGAAGATGGCCACGTTGACCAGGCATTTCAGCTTGATCCGCTCGATGACGCACGTCGGCAACATCAGCAATCACTTCGACGCCATGCACCACGCGCTGAGCGGTCAGGCGGACGCGCCTGCCGACGCGCCCTACATCGGTTCGATTCTGTCGAAGGTTCGCCCCAGCCAAGGCGCGGTGAGCTCGTACGTCTGGCTGATCAAATGTGTGGGCGATCCCGTGTTCTGCGCTCCGAATATCGGCACGGGCGGCCACCTGGGCGTGACTCACAGTCCGCTGTTCGTTGGTTCGGCCAGCAATCATCCGGCGATGCCGGGTTTCAAAGCGCCTGATGAGTTGCTGCCCGCGGTCCCGCCCGACCGACTGCACAGCCGCCGCCGGTTGCTGTCAGGTTTGAGTCCTGCCGAGAGCGCGAGCGCCGGAAACAGCGTGATGCGCGAGTGGCAGGATCTGCACGGCCGCGCTTTCGAACTGGCTGGCGGAACAGGTGGACGTGAGCCTTTCGAATTGGAACGAGAGCCGGCGAGCGTGCGCGAGCGCTACGGCATGCACCCGCTGGGACAAAACCTGTTGCTGGCCCGCCGATTGGTCGAGTCGGGCGTGGGCTTCGTCACCGTCAATGGCTGGACCGGACCCGCGCCAGGTGAAACGGGGGGCGGCCCTCCCAGTTCGAGCTGGGACATGCACGGCGGCGAGATGGGCATGGGCAACGCCTTCGGCTCCGGTTCCTACGGCATGGGTTGGTGCCTGCCGCGGCTGGACGACGCGCTTTCCGCGTTAATCGTCGATCTCGAAGAGCGCGGCTTGCTCGATCGCACGCTGGTGGTTGTCAGCGGCGAATTCGGCCGCACGCCGCGGATCAACGCGCAAGGGCCTAATCCTGGGCGGCAACATTGGCCGGCTTGCTATTCGTCTATCCTGGCCGGCGGCGGCATTCGTGGTGGCGCGGTCTATGGCGAATCGGACAAGACCGGGGCCAGCGTGAAAGACAGGCCGGTGCGTCCACAGGATATGGGCGCGACGATCTTCCACTCGCTGGGGGTCCCGCTCGAAATGCGACTCGGCAAGGACGGCTTCACCCGTCCGATCAGCTCGGGCCAGCCCCTGTTGGAACTGTTCGGTTAGATTGTCCCTTCCGGCGCGACATTGAGCCTATCTATTCGCTGCCAGCAATCACGCTTTGCGCGCAGTTGCGAATCATCGTTGGTAGACTGTGTGTCTGCACGCGCCCACCATGACACTCCGGCTTTGACGATTGAAGAAGTTATGGGACAAACGATTCTGCGGTTTGCCTTGCTGACGGCTTTTTTGCTTGCGCCTCTGGCAGCGGTCAGAGGCGCCGAGACGCGGCCCAATATCATTCTCGTCTTCGCCGATGATCTCGGCATTAACGATCTGGGCTGTTATGGGCGAAAGGATCTTCACACGCCCAACTTGGATCGCCTGGCGACGCAAGGAATGCGATTTACCTGCGCGTACACGGCCCAGCCGATCTGCTCGCCTTCGCGGGCGGCGCTAATGACCGGCAAATGTCCGGCGCGCCTCAACCTGACGAATTATCTGCCGGGCCGAGCCGACGCCCCTTCGCAGCGCTTACTGCAACCGAGAATGGAAGGCCAACTCCCGCTCGAAGAAGTCACGATCGCCGAATTGCTCAAAGGCGCCGGCTACGCCACCGGATTGTTCGGCAAGTGGCACCTCGGTGGGCCGGGCTTCGAGCCGCGCGATCAGGGGTTCGACGTGGCCGTTTCGCCGCCGGCCGATACGAAAAATCCCACGCTCGAAACGGGTGGCAAAGGGGAATTCGCCATCACCGCGGCGGCCGAACAATTTATCGAAGCGCATCGCGATGGGCCGTTTTTCTGCTACGTGCCGCATAACAACCCGCACATTCCGCTGGCCGCCGCGCCGGAGTTGATCGAAAAGAATCAGGGCGCCTTTCACCCGGTCTACGCCGCGATGATCGAAACGCTCGATACGGCCGTGGGGCGCTTGATTGCGAAGGTCGAATCGCTCGGAATCGCCGATCGCACGATTTTCATTTTCACGAGCGATAACGGCGGGTTGCACGTGCTGGAATTTCCGGGCACGCCGGCGACAACCAATCGGCCGTATCGCGCCGGCAAAGGCTACGTTTACGAAGGAGGGTTGCGCGAGCCGCTGATCGTTCGTTGGCCCGGCGTGGTGAAGCCTGGCAGTCTGTGCGAATCGCCCGTGGTGTTGACCGATCTTGCGCCGACGCTATTGGAAGCGGCGGACGTCAATGTGGCGAGCGCCGTTGGCCCGCTCGACGGAGTCAGCCTGATGAAATCGCTCCGCGGCGAGGCCCTTCCCGCGCGGATGCTCTGCTGGCACTTTCCGCATTACACGAATCAAGGGAGCCGGCCTGCCGGAGCGATTCGCGAAGGGGACTGGAAGCTGGTCGAGCACTTCGAGGACAACCGTGTCGAGCTGTTCAACCTGGCGGAGGACATCGGCGAAACGAAAAACCTCGCGGCGTCCGAGCCCGTGCGGGCCGAGGCGCTCCGCGCGAAGCTGCAAGCGTGGCGGACGGGCGTGGGCGCGCGGATGCCGACTTCGAATCCCGAATTCGACGAGAAGCAGCATCGTCGACTCTACATCGAGCAAGATCCGTCACAATTGGTCGCCGCGGCCACGGCTGCCGCCACCGCGCCGGAGTTGATCGAAAAGAATCAGGGCGCCTT
>DASXPZ010000184.1:0-3939 GCA_036493275.1 Pirellulales bacterium | reverse complement strand
GTGGAAGACCGTGTGGGCGATGTGCTCCGCTCCCACTGGGTTATCGCGCGGGAACTCGGCTAGCTTGTCGCTCGATCCGTAGACTTGCCCGCCCCGAATGCCTCCGCCGGCCAGCAGGATCGACATGCAGTGGGTCCAATGATCGCGGCCGGCGCCGGCGTTTCCTCCGGAGCGCGGGTCGCCGATCTTCGGTTTACGCCCCATCTCGCTCGACACGATCACTAGCGTTTCTTCCAACAGACCGCGCTGGTGCAGATCGTCTAACAGGGCCGCAAAAGGGCGATCGAGTTCGGGCAGCAGCCGATCCTTCAAGCAATTGAAATTGTTACCGTGCGTGTCCCAGCCGCCGCCACTCTTGCAGAGGGTGTCGAGCTCCTTGTCTCCCTTCCAGAAGACCGTGACAAACGGCACGCCCGCCTCGACCAGGCGGCGCGCCATCAAGAGCGAAGTCGAGTTGATGCCCGGCCCGTATTGATTGCGGATCTCCTCAGGCTCGCTGCGCAAATCGAAGGCCGCCTTGGTTTGGCCGGAGGTCAACAGCGAGAAGGCCTTGCGTTGATGCTTTCGATAATCAGCCACGGCGCCCGCATCCTCGGCGACTTGTTGGGCCGCGTCGACGGCGGCCAGCAGATCTTTGCGCGAAGCGACGCGCGCCGGGTCGGTGTCGCCCTGCAACGACAACGCCGGCGCGACGAAGTCGAGCGGATGCTCGCGCGCGCCGTCGACGAACATCGGATCGTATTCGATGCCCAAGCGGGCCGAGAATTGACCCGGCCGCGTATATTCCGGAGCGCCCTCTTTATGCGGCAGCGTGATCGCGTTCGGAAAGTGCGGATTCGCCGGGCGTTTGAACGCTACGACCGACGCCATCGAAGGCCAGTCGGTCGGATACGGCGTCCGAGCGTTCAGCAGCCTGTGGAACGAATTGTCGGGGGCGTGACCCGTCAGGTTGTAATAATACCCGGCGTGATGGTCGCCAGTGCCGCGATTGAAATCGCCGAGCGAACGGACGATCGCCAGATGATGCGCCTGCTTCGAGAGATAAGGCAAATGCTCGCAAAGCTGGATCGCCGGCGCGCTCGTCGCGATCGGTTGAAACAGGCCGCGATAACCGTCCGGCGCTTGGGGCTTCATGTCCCAGGTGTCGATATGCGAGGCTCCGCCGGAGAGCCAGATCATGATCGTCGACTTGGCCGGCTTGCGTCGCCCGGCAGCAGACTGCGCGGCAATCTGCTGCGCCGACGCGACGCCTGCCAGGTTCAGCCCAAAGAAACTCATCCCTCCAGCAACCAGAAAGCTGCGGCGGTCGACCGGAAAATGACCGCAGTGGGGTTCTTTCATGGCAGGAACTCTGGGAACGATTGACTACGGCGCGCCAGCGCGACTTGGCCCGCCAAACCGCGCGACCGCAGTGGTCGGTTTAGTCTACTGAAACACCGCCCAACGGCCAACTATTGCCAGACATTCCAGTGGCTCACTCTAATAGGCCGATTTTGTCGCGAGCGCCGATCGCTGGCGCGGTAAACTTGAGCCATGACCGACCTAATCGCATCGCGACGCCACTGGTTTCAGTTCCGTTTACGGACAATGTTCTTGGCGGTCACTGCATTTGCCGTCTGGCTATGGTGGGTAACACCCCAGCCTGGAGTTTAAGATCGCAAGCGATCCTCAGGCTGATTGGCAAGACCGAGTAACGGCTGCAAAGATGCTGGGCCCCATTGAAAGATCACGCTTACAGGATTCGCTTCTCGCTCGAATCGACTCGATGGACTTAACCGCCCTCCACCATATCACGGTTCTGGGCGAGGTTGGAGATCAAAAGGCGCTAGCGGGCCTTGAGAAATTGCAAAAGGATCGCGCTGACCGTCCGGATAAGCTCAATACTGCATTGATTTGTTCGATAAAGAATCTCCAAGATCGATTAAAGACGCCAGCGCCGTGATCTATTGCTATTGCTGATCAAAGTGGAAGCCGATTCTGACGAGAGAACCAGTAAACATTATTGAATCGTTTTTGACCGCTCAATCAGGGAAGAAGCCGTACTCGCTCGATCGTCATGCAAATACATCCCGCCGTAATCATCTTTGTCTCCCTGCTGCTTTCGACTCTCCCGGCATCCGCCGCTGAGCGCCCCAACATTCTTTGGATTACCAGCGAAGATCACGGCCCGGAGATGGGCTGCTACGGTGACCCGCTGGCGCGGACGCCGAACGTCGACGCCCTGGCCGCGAAGGGGATGCGTTTTACGCATGTCTGGAGCGTGGTTCCGGTCTGTGCGCCCGCGCGAACGGCGATCATCACCGGCATGTATCCATCGAGCACCGGTGGGTTGCACATGCGCTCAATGGCGCCGCTGCCGGCGGGCATAAAGATGTTTCCGCAATTGCTGCGCGAGGCGGGCTACTACTGCTCGAACAATTCGAAGGAGGACTACAACCTCCGCAAGCCAGCGGGCGTGTGGGACGCCTCAAGCGGAAAGGCGCACTGGCGAAATCGCGCGGCGGGACAACCTTTTTTCGCCGTCTTCAATTCGACCAAAAGCCACGAGAGCCAGATCCGCAAGCGGCCGCACAAGCTTCTGACCGACACGGCCAAGATTCGCTTGCCGGCCTACCATCCCGACACGCCAGAGGTTCGCCAAGATTGGGCGCAGTATTACGACCAGGTCTCCGAGGCCGACGCGGACGCCGGCGCGCTGTTGACCGAGCTCGCCGCGGCCGACCTGGCCGATGACACGATTGTCTTCTACTTTGCCGATCATGGTAGCGGCATGCCGCGCAGCAAGCGCTGGCCCGGCGAATCCGGCTTGCGCGTCCCGCTGGTCGTTTATTTTCCTGAGAAGTGGCGCAGCCTGGCGCCGCGCGAGTATCAGCCGGGCGGAAAATCGGACCGGCTGGTGAGCTTCGTCGACCTGGCGCCCACGGTCCTCAGTCTGGCCGACTTGGAAATCCCCGCCTGGATTCAAGGGCGAGCGTTCGCCGGGCCGCGGCAGTCGGAATCGCCAAAATATCTTTTCGGCGAGCGCGGCCGGATGGATGAGAGTATCGACCTGATGCGCAGCGCAACCGATGGGCGTTACGTCTACATCCGCAACTACTACCCGCACGTGTCGCACGGTCAGCACAACGCCTATCAATTCGAGACGCCGACGACCCGCGTCTGGCGAGACCTTTTCGACGCCGGTAAAACGAACGCCGCGCAATCGCGTTTCTGGCAGGCGCCGAAGGAGCCTGAAGAATTGTACGATTTGCAGTCCGATCCGGACGAAGTTCGCAACCTGGCGTCGTCGGTCGAGCATCAATCGATTTTGAAAACGCTGCGGCAAGCGCAGCGCGAGCACGCCGCGCAGATTCGCGACGTCTGCCTGTTGCCCGAGGGAGAGATGCACTCCCGGAGCGAGGGGACGACGCCGTACGACATGGCGCACGATCGGGCGAAATATCCGTTCGAGGCGATTCGCGACGCCGCGGAATTGGCGGCGAATCTCGATCCGTCGGCGACAGTTGAACTAGCCAAGTTGCTGACCGACCGGGATAGCGGCGTGCGCTATTGGGGCGCGATGGGTATTCTGATGCGCGGCAAAACCGCAGTCGCCGCGAGCGCGCCCGCGTTGCGCGAGGCCCTGGCGGACCGTTCCCCTTTCGTGCGGATCGTCGCCGCGCAGGCGCTAGCGCAGTATGGCGATGAGGCCAACCTCCGCCCGTCGCTCGACGTGTTGGCCGAGCTCGCGCCGCCGGAGAAGCAGAACGTCTTCGTGGCGATGGCGGCGCTCAGCGCGATCAACTCACTCGGCGCCAAGGCGGTCCCGCTAATCGAAATGGTGCGCAAGCTCGATCCGAAGGGCCCTTCGCCCGACGCCCGCTTCGATCCCTATGTGCCACGACTGATCGCCGAGATCACCGGCGCCGCGCCCCACTAACCCGACGCGCCAGCGAGGGC
>DASXPZ010000183.1:0-6310 GCA_036493275.1 Pirellulales bacterium | reverse complement strand
GTGTGAAAATAGTCCGCACAGCGTTCGCCCAACCAATCGCGCAGCCAGACCGGCCCCAGGTCTTCGCCATTCGTGACGTTGGCTCCCATCGCTTGCAACTCCGCCACCGCGGCGCGCTCCGCCCGGTAGCGCTGCACGTGCAGAGCCACCCACGCCAAGGGAACCGCCACGACGAGCGGGACGAGGAGCAAAGTCCGCAATCGAAACTGCGTCCAGCGCCGCGGAGTTCGTTTGTTGTCAGCAGGGATCGTGGAAGTAGGCATGCCCAAGTGATACCAGAGAGAAAGCGCACGGTCGGCAAGGATTGACGACGTCAATGTGCGCACATTTTAGGCGGTAATTGTTGAGGTAGCAAAATTCAAGCGGGCGAAGAAAGCTCGCGCGGCCAGGTAGTCGATTTCAATGATGGGTCGCAACCCTTACCTCGCGACATTAAGATAGTGCCAGGCAAGGCCAACGCGGCCCCAGGTCTGGCGCTCGGGGTCAGCGGCTTGTTCGGCAAACGGGGGATTTCGCATGCAGACCGTTTCTCTTGCTCGACGAACCGTGCTGCTGTTGTTTCTGCTGGTCGTCGGCTTGTCAGCTCTCGTTGATGCGCGCTCTGCCGAGTCCAATCCGCCGACGCCTGCCAAAGCTGAGTCTGCCGAAGCCGAACCGGCCCAGTCTGAACCGGCCAAGGCCGCGATCGCTTCTCCGCCGGACGAAATCGCCCCGCCGAAGTTCCTCGCAGCTTGGGGCTCGAAGGGGACGGGCGACGGCCAGTTCGAGGCGGCGATCGGGATTGCGATCAATGCCGCGGACGACGTCTTTATCACCGACGCAAGCAATCGTCGCCTGCAGCGATTTTCGCGCGACGGAAAATATCTCGACCAGGCGCCGACCGGTAATTTTGCTGGTGGCGTCGCGATCGATAGCGATGGATTGATCTATGTCGCGGCGATGATGGATCACAAAATTCAGGTTTTTCGACATCGGCCGGCCGCATTGGCAGCCGCCGATCGCACCACAGTCCCCGCGGCTGACAGCGCCAAATCGGCTCCCACAGCCGCCGGCGCAAAGGACGGCAAAGAAGACAAACAGGCCTCGCCCTACGAACTGGTCCGTGAGTGGGGCAAAAAGGGGACCGCCGATGGCGAATTCGATCAGCCCGGCGGACTTGCCTTTGGATCGGACGGCACGCTTTACGTTTGCGATCAGGTCAATCATCGCGTTCAGCGATTTTCGAAGGAAGGAAAGTTCCTGGCCAAGTGGGGCGAGTATGGCGACGCCAATGGGCAATTCGGCAAGCCGGAGGCGACGTACAGCCGTGTCGGCGGGCCATGCTTCGCTGCGATCGATCGCGATGGCAATCTCTACACCACCGAGCCGCGACCGGGCAGGATCCAAAAGTTTTCGCCCGAAGGAAAATGGCTGGCAAGTTGGGGGAGCAACGAAGTCCGCAACGGCGCCTTCGGCGGCGGCAAGAATCTTCAAGGGCCGATCGCCATGGTGTTCGATCGGCAGAACCGCGTCTGGGTGAGCGCCACCAATCACCGCGTGCAGTTATTCACGGCCGCCGGCCATTACCTAACGGGCATGGGAACTCTCTCGACGCCCAGCGACACCGCCGGCCAGTTTCACACGCCTCACGCAATGGCGATCAATAGCCAGGGGGTGCTCTACGTCGTCGACACACTGAACAAGCGCGTGCAGTTGTTTGCGTGTGAACGGCCGTGAGTCAGCGATCGAAAGCGTTTGTTCGATCTAGCCATTCCGGCAATGAAAAGGTTACAACCTTCCTCATGGCTGCTATCTGCACGCGAGCGTGGAGACCAATCGAATGCCCGGCGACAAGCCACCTTTAACCGGCTACGGCGATCCGCGCACCCAGCTTGCCGCTGAGCGGACGCTGTTGGCTTGGGTGCGGACCGGGTTGGCGCTGATGGGCTTTGGCTTTGTCGTGGCGCGGTTCGGATTGTTCTTGCGCGAACTGGCGACGGTGCACATCGAACCGGTAAACGGCCAACCCTTGGTCGAAGTTCCGGCCGACAAGCTGCCGGCGGCAAATCAATTCGGCTTGTCGCTCTGGACCGGCGTGACGTTGATCCTGTTGGGCGTGGCGGTGAGCCTGTTGGCGGCGCTGCGACATTGGAAAACGGTCGAGCGGCTCAATCGTGATGAGCCCTTGCGATTTCGTCCGCTGTCGCTCGGCGTGTTGCTGGCCGTGGCGCTCGGGACGATTGGCGTGGCGCTGGCCATTTATCTGACCGTCGGATTGGGCCGAGGCCCTTGACGTTTTTCGTCCGGGTGGATGTTATTTGCGATCTAACCCTGCAGAGCCGGCGCCGATCCAATGACTCAACTCTTAAGCACGCACGATCCCTACCATCGTCTCTTCCGCCGCGTGTTGGTGGTTTTAGCGGTGAGTCTGATCGCGATCGTGCTCTCGTATTACTTCGTCGATCGGCCCGTGGCCTTTGCCGTTCATTCGCACGAAATCGCCAGGACGGAGTTTAATCTGTTCGGCGTCGAAGTCCCAATCTTCAAGTGGCTGACTTACCCGCCGCCGGTTGCGCAGACGTTGTCGCCGTTGGTTTTTGCGACGTTGATGCTCCGACGATTATGGGGTCCGCTTGCGCATTGGCAGAAGACGTTGCTCGTGGCCTCGCTGAGCTTGATGGTGGCGAACGAGTTTCGCGCGTCGATTGGCGACGTCTGCGGGCGCTACTGGCCGGAGACGTGGTTCAACGTCAATCCGGCGGCGCCTGGACCGAACAATCCATCGCTGATTGGCGACGACACGTACGGTTTTCATCCGTTCGATCTCAGCGCCGGCGTCGGCGGCGACATCGGCAGTTTTCCCTCGGGCCATTCGGCGCGGATCGTCGGCTTTGCGGCGGTGTGGTGGATCGCCGTGCCGCGCAGCCGCGCGCTGTGCGTCGTCGTTGCGCCGCCGATGTTGATCAGCTTGGTGGCGATGAACTACCACTTTGTCAGCGACGTGATCGCCGGCAGCGTGCTGGGTGGAATCGTCGGCGCGTACGCGGTGCGAATGGCGCGCTTGGACGTCTCGCGCGCCGCTCACGCTCACGCAAGAACCGAGACGGCTCGCGCATGAATTGTTTTTCCGCGCTGCGTCGTCACGCAGCGTCATCGAAATTGCTTTGCGCGCGAACTCGCGTGTCCTGTCTCCTTTTTCTAAACAATCAGCGTTATTCACGACCACGCCGATTAGGGGAGAGAATCGCTGGGACCGCTAGCAATCGTAATCTCCCCCGCCACGACGGGTAGTAACGCACAAACCCCGCTGAAATCGTGGTATATCCTCATGCGCCGCGTTACATCTCTGCAAGTAACGAACAGAAGATGCGCGAGCCGCGATAAAATACAAATGTAGTAGCGGCGTGCTCCCTTCGACCTCGCGCTCGCGAGTCGCTTTTTCTAGAGGAGGCGAGATGAATCGCCCTCCGAAACGCTTCGGTTACGTTGTCGCCTTGGTCGCAACGTTGCTGGTCTGGATGGCCCGTTTGGCCTTGCACGAAGCATTGGGGGATCAGGCTCCGTTGTTGCCCTTTGTGCTGGCCGTGATGGCGGCCGCCTGGTGGGACGGCTTTGGGCCAGGCATGCTGGCGACGGTGGCCAGTCTGCTGGTGGGCCTTTTCTTCTTCGTTTCGCCCCCACTGTCGTGGGAGCTGGATACGGCGGCCAGCGCGCTCAACGCCGTGATTTTTGTCGTCATCGGCGTCACGATTAGCCTGCTGTGCGAAGCGCTTCATCAGGCAAAGCGTCGCGAGACCGAAAAGCAATTTCGAGTCCTTGCGGATTCGATCCCACAGTTGGTGTGGATGGCCCGCCCCGACGGTTATCGCACATGGTTCAACCGGCGCTATTACGAGTACACGGGCGCCACGCCGGGTCAGGTGGTGGGATCTGGTTGGCAGTCGTTTCATGATCCGGCCGAGCTGCCGCGAGTACTGGCCAGCCTGAAGCGTTCGCTCGCCACCGGCCAGCCGTGGGAAGAAACCTTTCCGCTCCGCCGAAAAGATGGCCAGATGCGCTGGCAGCTCGCTAGGGCCATGCCCGTGCGAAACGACATCGGCGACGTGGTCTGCTGGTTCGGCACCAACACTGACATTTCGGAACGGATGGAAAACGAGCAAGCGCTGAAGGACGCCGATGTCCGCAAAGATGAATTCCTGGCGACCCTGGCGCACGAACTACGAAATCCGCTCGCCCCGATTAGTAACGCCGTCCAGCTTTGGCCTTTTATGGTCGATGAGCCGGAAGAGCTCGAGCGCCTGCGAACGGTCATCGCGCGACAGACGCAACAGATGATTCGATTGATCGACGATCTGATGGACGTCTCGCGCGTCACCCAGGGCAAAATCACGCTGCGACCGCAGATTGTGGAACTGCGCAGCGTACTCGATGGGGCAATCGAGACGGTCGAGCCGCTGATGAAACTGCAAAAGCATCGGCTGACCGTCTCGATGCCCGATCAACCGATTATCCTGCGGGTAGACGTCGCGCGGCTGACCCAGGTCTTCGCCAACATTCTGAACAATGCCGCCAAGTACACGCCTCCGGGAGGTTCCATCGAGCTAACTGCAAATCGCAATGGAGATCACGCCTTGGTTTGCCTCCGAGACAACGGCGCCGGCATTCCCGCCAATATGCTGCAATCGATCTTCGAAATGTTTCGCCAGGTCGATCAAACGTTGGCGCGATCGTGCGGCGGGCTGGGCATTGGCCTGATGCTGGCCCGACGATTCGTCGAGTTGCACGGCGGCACGATCGAAGCCCGCAGCGACGGCCCGGGCCGAGGGACGGAGTTCCGCGTTACCCTACCTGTCCTGTCCGCGGCAGAACAGGCTTCTTCGTCGGCGGGGCAGCAAACCGATCCTGCTTCGCTCGAAATCTCGCCGCCCTTATTGCCTGCGGATTCAACGCCTGTCCCCCGTCGAAAAGTTCTGGTCGTCGACGATCTGCGCGAATCGGCCGAAACGCTTGCCGCTCTACTTCGTTCACTAGGGCACGATGTCGTCACACGTCACGATGGCCAGACCGCGCTCGCCTGGGCGAAAGCGAACCATCCGGACGTGATCTTCCTCGACATCGCCATGCCTGGCATGGATGGATACGAAGTCGCCCGCCGGCTGCGAGAAATGCCGCAATCGCCAGCGCTCGTTGCCCTGACTGGTTATGGGCAGGCCGAAGACCGGCGCCGAGCGTCAGCCGCGGGGTTTCATTTTCATTTGACGAAGCCGACGAACGCCCGCGCACTGCAAGAGATTCTGCTGGGGCTTCAAGAAACAGGGCGGGAAACGATGACCGCCCACGCGTAAACTAAACTTTTAATGGAACCCCACCGTTCTCGAACCGGAAGAGGCGCCGAAGATCATGACACCGAATATTCTTCTCGTTGACGATAACCTCGATAGTTGCGAGCTGGCCGCCAAGTGGCTGTGCAGATCAGGCTACCACACCGACACGGCGAACGACGGCGCCACGGCGCTGGCGCTGGCCAGCCAGAACCATTACGATTTGGCGATCATCGATTATCAAATGCCGGGCATGAACGGGGTCGACCTGTTCCGCCAGATGCACCAGCAGCATCCGGAAATCGTGGGCATCTTCCTGACCGGCTTCACAACGATCGACGTCGTCTTCCCGGCGATCGACGCCGGCATCACGCGCGTTCTGCCCAAGCCGGTCGATTTCAATGAACTGATGCCGCTGATCGAAGAATACGTGGGCGGTCCGGAAGAACCTGCGGGGGATTGAGGAAAGCGTCCCTGTTCATTTGCGCGCCCTCCCACCTGCACATCCAGCGCGAACGATGCGCCACCGCCTTATTGCACCGCGGCGTCATCCCATCTCCGCTGGCATTTCAGCCGGTTTCCTCCTTTTTCGTAACAATTCGGCGCCTGGTCCGCTTAAGAAGGAAGACGGTCATGTCGGCTATGTGGGGTAGCCGCTGCCGTCGGCCCACCTTCTCGCGCATAGGCGACCGACCATGGAAACGCTCTTCCCGCTGGCGCCGTTCGAACAATACATGCTGCTCGACGATCGGTCCGAATATCCGATGGTCTTTTACATCCGATTGAAGTTTCGCGGATCGCTCGACCGTGTCAGTTTTACAACGGCCCTGCGAAGAGCGACCGGCCGCCACCCGTTGTTGCAATCGGTCGTGCGCACGCTAGATGGTGTGGCGAGTTGGGCGCCGGCGGCCGATCCCACGCCCTATTTGAGCTGGGAGTCGCAAGACAAACCGATCGATCGCTCCGCAGCCGGGCCGAACGATTTGAAGGAGCGCTCCGGTCTGCGAGTT
>DASXPZ010000182.1:0-7466 GCA_036493275.1 Pirellulales bacterium | reverse complement strand
CCCCGCCACGCCATCAGTCCGAGTCGACCTGAGGCGCGACACAGCCTACCCTGGCGGCATTTTCATCGGCTCGCCGTCGGGCATTTTGCCCGGCATTGGCATGCCCGGCATCGGCGAGTTCATCGGCGTCTTCATCGGTTGCGACGGCTTGTAGGCGCTGATATCGCCGAACCTGCGGACGATCTCCTCGAAGATGGCGCCGCGAGGAATCTGCTCGTCAGTTTCCATCACGCGGTGGTAGAGGTCACGGGGCAGCACGCGAAAGACCGTCATCAACCCGCCCACCGCCATCGGCCAATCGGCCCTCATTCCCTGCGTTTCGCGCGCAGCCCAAACTTTTTTCATCGTCTCTTCCGACATCTGCATGCCAACCATCTCTTGCGGATAGCCGGGCGGCGCGGCCCCGCGAGCGGAGCGAGAAGCTTCGGCCGGCGGGCGCGTTTCGAGATTGGCCAGATAGCGATCGACCGGATCGCCCGCGCGCATCCTCGGGCCCACCTGCCGCACCATGTGGTTCATCATGTGATGGACCATGTGGCAGTGGAACATCCAGTCGCCCGGATTGTTGGCGATGAACTCGAAATCGGTCGCCTGCGCGATTCCGATCAGCTCAGTATTGCGCGGCACCCAGGCCGAGTGGGGAGTCCGCGCCCCTTCATGGCCGGTGATCCAGAACGTGTGGCCATGAATGTGAACCGGATGATGCTGCATGGGCGAAAAGTTCATGATCCGGATTCGCACTCGCTCGCCATGTTCGCAGACCAGCGGCGTGGTGTAAGGCCCGGAGCGGCCGTTGATCGTGTGCCAGTTCCAGTCCATCCGCCAACTGTCGGCCACGGTCTGCGTGTTGTCGATAAAGAAGTTCTGAAAGATCAGGCCGAAATCGCGATCGACCGGCGGCGACCAAGGCTTGCGCGGATGGACGATGATCCAGCCCACCATGCCAAAGGCTTCCTGCATCGGCACGTGCGAGTGGTAAAAGAACGTCCCCTCTTCATGCACGTCGAACTCGTATACAAAAGTCTTGCCGGGCCGAATCGGGTTTTGCACCAGCACGTCCGAACCATCGTACTGCACCGGCAGCTCAAAGCCGTGGCAATGGACGAACGTATCCTCGGGCAGTTCATTGGTAACGACGATCCGGATCCGATCACCCTGGTTGATCTCGATCGTCGGGCCTGGCATCGATCCGTTGTAACCGTAGAAGTTCATGAAGTGCCCAGGCAAGATCTCGCGCTGAATCGGTTGGGGAATCAGCTGGAATTCCTTGACGCCGTTATTCATCTTGAACGGAAGTTTGGGGAGGTCGGGAGCGAAGAACGGCGTCGGATTCGGCCCAGCGGAGCGTAGTCCTGGCACCAGCTTGCCGATGTAGAAATCGCTCTGCGGATCGTTGCCGCGACTTGGTTTGAAGCGTGAAAAACCGTCGTACCATTCTCGCGGCTCATCCGAAGCGGCGGCGCCAGGCGGTAAGTGGGCTTGTACCGGAAGAGTTTCGCTATCCGCGGGGGCGCCGCCGAGCGATCGCCCCGCCGGCGCGGTGGCCGCGGAGGGTGGGCGAGCTTCTTCGCCACGCGCGGCGATCGACCCTAGCGCGCCGGCGGCCGCCGCGCAAACGCCATGTTTGATGAATTCGCGTCGCGGTGTCTGGTTTGACATCAACTCTGCTCCTGGCGGTGGCGCCTGCGATTTCGCAACGGCGGCGGCCAATCGTCGATTTAAACTGTTTTGGTTTTCGCTTACCACTGGAGGCGTTCCGAAGGTCAACGCGGCTTCGGCACGCTGTCGATGTGTCCGGGGGGCGTCGGTCCTTGGGCCGCTTCTAATCCATCGTGCAACAGGTACCCGTAGAGCAACACCTCGTTCACGCGGAACAGCTCGAGTTGCTTGACGTAGCTCATCTGCGACTCGAAGTATTCGTGCTGCGCGTCCAGGACGTCGGGCCATTCGGCGCGGTTCGCCTTGTATCCCTCGAGCAACTCTCGATAGGCGGCCTGCGTTTCCGGCAGGATCGACTTTTGATATTGCTCGATGTGCTGGTCCGCCGTGAGATAACGGCGGTAGACGTCGGCCAGTTTCATGCGCAGTTGCAACTCCACTCGCTGAATCTCGGCCTGCTGCCTTGCCAGGTCCGCCTGCGCCTGGCGAACGGTCCCTTGGTTGCGATCGAACAACGGCACGTCCATGAACATGTTGGCCGCGGCCACGGCGTCGCGATCTTGAAAGTCGTAACCGGTCCCGCCCGAGAAGGTGAGGTTGGGAACCCACTGGGCTTGCTCGCGTCGAACCGTCACCTGGTCGCAACTCAACTTGGCGCGAGTCGCCGCCAATTGCGGGCTTTCGGCCCAGAGACGCGTGAGCGCCGACTCGAAGTCGAGGCGCGGCTCGCACGACGCCAACTGTCCGGTAACTGTTCCACAATTGACCGCGATGCCGACCAGGCTCATCAACTCTTGAAACACTTGCTGCCGCTCATTGTCGACTTCCAATACGCGTAGCCTTGCGCGTTCGAGCGCGACGTCGGCTTGCCGCACCTCGGGCCGCCTCGCCTGACCGACGTTGTACATTTCGCGCACCGTGAGCGCGCGGTCTTCGGCCGTCTTCAGCAATTCGCGCTCGATCCGCACGATCTCGGCCGCGGCCAAACTGCGGTAATAGTGCGTTCTCACGTCGTTGAGCACTTTGAACTGCTGCGCGATGGCCAAATGCTCCGAGATTCTCGCCCGCAAAATGTACTTCTGTCGGCTCAAGGCCAGCTTGCGCGACGTGACGATTTCTTGCTGGATCAATCCACCCTGAAACTCGCCGGCGGTCTGAGGCTGCTGCGCGTTTCGCACGCCGATTTGCTGACCTGTGTATTGCAATATTGGATTGGGATAGAGCCCGGCCTCGAGCGCCTTGCCCAACTCGGCCGAAATATGGGCTTGCGCCTGGCGCAATGTCGGATTGTTCCGAATCGCCAGATCCAATAACGCATCGAGCGTGAAAGAATGCTCCAGCGCCGCGCGATCTTTTTGCAAGGCGTAATCTAGCGCCGGCGATCTGGCGGGCATTTGCGGAGGCGGCAAGAATCGCTTGCCCACGTTTGGCGGATCCGCGCCGGCGTAGGTCGCGGGGGGCGCGAGCACTCGCTCGACGGGCGGTTGCACCGCCGGAACGGTTGGAACTGGCGTCGCTTGCAAACGGCCCTGACCCATGCCAGGCGCCATGCCGCTTCTCATCCCCGGCCCCATGCCAGGACGGCCCGAAGGATTCATCGAATTCATTCCGCGCGAATCGATCGTGTTGGGTACGCATGGACGTGTTTGCGGCGCGGGGATCTGCTCCTGTGCTAGCGCGTAAATTGCGCGCAGCAAAAACACCATCACGGCGGTCGGGACGAGGCCGCTGCGGCGCATGGGAGAATTCGAGTGAAGAAGTGGCCGCGCACGGACGCGCGCGGCGGGTGGGATCGCAACTTCTACTATTTTCGGCATAACCCTCACGGCAGAAATAGCCGGAATAGTTTGGAAAAGATTCAAGATGTCGCGCCTGATTGATTTTTTGCGACGCAAAGCGGTTGCCTGGTCATCAGCCTGGCCAAATGGAGGGGTTCTGGCGGCTCGGCCAGCGGCGGCTCCCTGTGCTTGACCTGGCTGCGTACAATGTGAGGGTCTTGCACGCGACGGCGTTTTGCTGTGTGTTCGAAAAAAGGGGTAATCGATGCTACTCGAGTTCCGCGCCAGTACCGCATTGGCCGCTTGCGCATTGTGTCTCTTGCTCCCCTGCGGCGCGGCTCTGGCAACCCCTCCTCCGTCCCCACTAGCGACCGAGAATTCATCCTCCAAAGCCACCGACCCCGCTGCCAACGCCGACGCTGCGCCTTTCAAAGCTCCGAAACGACTTCTGATCATTGCCCCGGCCGAGTTTCACCCGCAGTTACAAGAGTACGCGCGGCACAAACAAAAGCAGTTGCCGGTGGAATTGGTATCGCTCGAAAAGACGCTCGCCGGCGCCAGCGGCCGCGATGACCCGGAGCGCATCAAACGATTTCTGTTCGATCAATGGAAGAACCACTCCGCCGGTTACGCGCTATTGGTGGGTGACGCCGACTTTTTTCCGGTTCGCTACATGGTGCTCGACCGCGTCACGCCCGCGGCGTTCGATTACGCCTTTTATCCCTGCGATCTTTACTACAGCGATCTCGCGAAAACGGACGGCAGCTTCGACGACTGGAACGCGCACCGCGAAGGCTTTCACGCGGATTACTTCGGCGAAGTCCGCGGCGAGAAAAACAAGTCCGACGGAATCAACTATGACCAGGTTGACTATCGACCCGAAATCGCCGTCGGCCGATGGCCTGTCAGCAGCCCGAAAGAAGTAGTCACGGTCGCCGCCAAAACGATCGCCTACGAACAGGGCGTCCGCGACGAGACACGATCCGGCGCCAAGTCGGCCGCACTCGTCTCCGTGGGGGGCTGGGTCGACAGCCGCGGCTTGATGGACCGCCTAGCCAATCGGTTTCCGGCAGACTGGAAGATCAACAAGCGCTACTTTGCCGATCAGGATCGCAACGACGAAACACCGCCCCCAAATCAGGCCCAAGTCGTCGATCTATTGAACAGCGGGCAGCGCCTGGTGTATCACGCGGGACATGGCTTCGATCACGGCTGGGACCAATGCTTTTCAATCCGCGCGATCAAGCTGGTCCACAACGCGGACCGGCTCCCGGTGATCATCTCAGCCGGTTGCTCGACGGCCCGCCTGGCGACGTTGCCTCCTTATGAGCCCTATGTCGACACGGCGGGCAAAGAGCACGCCGGGACGAGCGCCGGCGAAATCTTCGCTTCGCCGCCTCCGCCGCCCTCCCCCTATCAAAAGGGACGTTTCAATCCGACCGGGCTCGGCGAACAATTGCTGCGCCGAGGCGAAGGGGGAGCGGTCGCCTACATCGGCTGCAACACCGGCAGCCAACCCTGCGGGCTGACGCTGCTGGACGGTTTTTCCACAGCGCTCGCCAGCAACCCCGACGCTCGTCTGGGAGACTGTTGGACCGCCGCCATCCGGCATTACTACGATAAGGAACAGCTCGCTACCATCGCGCCGACAAAAGACTGGTACCCGGCCAGCATTTTTTTCCAAGGGATGAAGTTCATGCTCTACGGCGACCCAACATTGCCGATGGGGAAGCTCTCCGGTCCCGCGGAATATGAACCGCCGCGCGATCCAAAGGCTGCGCCGGCGCTCAAAGCGATTTCGCCCGAAGACAAGGCGCCAGTCGACCGCTAAGCCGACTGCCGAGTCCGGTGAGGAAAACCGTTCGACAAGTTTCTGGACTCACTTCACGTTGCGCGCGGCGGAAGTTCGGCAAGATTCAAGGGTCTGTTTTGCGGATTCTAGGTTCCTTCTGCGTATATTCCAGCGGCTCTTGAATCTGCTCCGGATGTTCCTTGGCGAGCTTGACGAATTCGTCGATGCAAGGAGGACAGCAGAACGCATACCGCTTGCCGTCGACGATCCACGAGCACTTCGCGTTCGCCTTGGTGCGAGTGATTGGGCAGATCGTATCGCCGGCGACCGGGTGCATGTCGTGGGCAGACATAAAGCCCGCGTATTTTTGCGAGACGGTCTGCGACCCGTTCGCCTTGATGTCGGCCTCGGTCAACTTGCCGCCGGGCGTCAGGTAAAGTCGTCGCTCAGCCTCGCTGGTCACTTTCTTCGGCATGGCGGCCGCGTGGTCATCGCGGGTCAAGAAATCGAAGCGGTAGCGCTTGGCGCCGATCGTGATGCTGGGGACCGTGACGTGAAGTTGCGAACCAACCAGTTCCAGCGGCAACTGGCCCTCGAACTCCGACGTCTGCCCCGGCGGATCTTGCGGCTGCGGTTTGGACTGCAAGACGATCGCGACTGCGCCAGTGGCTTGGGGAGCGCGCAGGTAAGCGGTAATCTTCTGCTTCGGGACGGTCTCGACCAGCGTTTGATCCTGCCCAAGCGTGAACAGCTTGAAAATGCCCCCTTCGGCGAAGAGCGCCTCGACGTGAAAGTGGTCATGCCCCACCGGCACGATGGTTCCGCCGTGCGCGCCGGCCACGTGGCGGTGGACAACGATCTCTCTTCGCGAACGCCAATGGGCCCAACCCCAATTCGCCCCTGCTCCAACCGCAACGCACAGCAGGGCAATCCCCCAAGCGGCCCGAGACTTCCAAAGGGGTTCGCGGGATGCTTGACGAAGAGTCATGTCGGCGTGCTCGGACGCGAAAGTCGCCAATGGCGGAAGCGATCGATCGTCTTGCGAATCAGTGACGTGTGATGGATTTCGACCGGGATGACGGCCTTGACCGGAGCTTACGCTGTCGTCCTCACGACGCTGGCTGCGTCGAGGCGCCGGCAAGTAAGGAACTCTCAAGGACCTCCAGCCGGCTCGCCGTCGTTGCGCCGCGCGAGCCTCTGGAAGAGTCCAAGTTGCGTTGGATCGCTGGAATTGGCGAAATCGATATTGTTATTCACGAATCGGACGCTGCCGTCCAACATCAGGAAGTAGGCGCCTCCGACGTGCATGCTGCCAAAACCGCCGGCGCCTTTGGAATCGCAACTCAAAAAGTAGGGCTCGGGGTCGCTGTTGATCGGATAAAAAGCCGTCCCCATGACGTTTGTAATCCCTTCACGCTCGCAGCGATCCCAACCGTCGGTTCCGGCCCAGATGGCGGCGTACGATTGCGAGCTGCGCTCGCCAATGGCAAAGGTGTGGCTGGCGCCGTCGGTGATGTCGCTGAAGCGCGTCGAGACGTTGCTGCCGAACGCGCCGTTGCCGGCAAAATCTTGCGGAGCCCATTGCGCGCTATCGGTCCGCCACAGATCGCCAAACGAGGCGACATAGTTCGACGTGGCGGCGCGGACGCCATAAATCGTCGGATCGACCGTGGGCACAGGAGTAGGGTCGCCATTGCCGGTCGTAGGCGCCGGGTCATGACCACTACCGCCTCCGTCCGGGCTCGCTGGGAGGATGATAATGCAGGCCAATAATCTCCCTTGGGCCAGGATCGTCATCGGCGTGCGGCGCGCAGAGACTGCCGCTAGTTGGTCCTGCGTCCCCAGCACAAAGCCGCTCAGCGTTCGATCCGACGTTTGCAAATCGTCCCCAATGTCCGACGCGCAGCGAAAGACCGCCAGCGGAGTTCGCAGCAAAGGCTGCAAATCCGCGCTGGCCAGCACCGACTGCATGGAGTTTTGGCTCGGACCGATCGCGGCGTACAGATTTTCTTGATCGACGTACGGAAGCACGAACGTAGCCCAACCCCAACCCTGGATGTTGATCGGGTCGCCGGTAATTCCCACGCACCCCGGCGGGAATAATTCATGGGTGGCGTGGTAGGCGTGCAGCGCAATGCCGATTTGCCGCAGGTTGTTCTGACATTGCGCGGCGCGGGCGCGCTCGCGCGCTTGTTGCGCCGCCGGAATCGTGATCGCGACGAGCAATCCCAGAATGG
>DASXPZ010000181.1:0-1507 GCA_036493275.1 Pirellulales bacterium | reverse complement strand
GATTTAACGAGAAATTATTTTTAAAATTCATCGTTCGCCGTGGTTGCAGCCAAGTCAACCGAGTATGATCGGTAGTCCGAGGGTTGATCACTTGGCAGTGGGCCCCGGATCGCCGCCCGGCGCGTCAGGCAAGCAGCTCCTCGCCTGACGCGCCTGGGCTGCACCTTTTCACTCACGTCGTCGAGCAGCGCTCCGACAACTCAGCGATCTCTTCCACAAGATTCCTTTGTAGCGCTAGCTCAGGCTATCGTGATCGCGTCGCTCAAAAAACAAAGGCCGGCATACGCCGACCTTGTCAGGACCTTTCACGACGAATGTTGTTTACGCTTTCTTCGTGGTGTGAGAAACGCACCAACCCTTTGCATTCACCGACTTGCCCGGGAACAACTGGCAAGGGCCGTATCCGGTCGCGCCGCCCGAGTAAAATTGGCAATTGGCGCAGTTATTACCGGCATGGTGCTTGGGATCCGTGGTCTTGCTGGCATCTTCGACATAGCCCAACGCCTTGGCGGTCGGGTCGGTTTCGGATACGTGGGGCAGATCGGCAGCACGAGCGAAACGCGGCAGCGCCCCGCCGGCTACCACCGCCACTGCGGCCGTACCAGCGGCAACCTTGAGAAAGCGACGACGCGATTCGATATCTTTGTCATGCGACATTGGTAAAACCTCCGTCTTGAAGCGTTCGCCGCACACCGCGACGAATCCGAACCGGATGTTACGTTGCATTGAGCAAAGCCTGCGAGAATGGCTCGCATTTCTGCATCCAGGCCCTGTGAAGTGGGCTCGAGAAGGCGGATGCGGGCGCCGTGTTATATTCCATCACCATTTAGACGTCTATTTGCCATGAGCCAGGTTCTGCCAGCCACGATCTCCCCGACGCTTTTCGCCGAACGCGCCGACGCCATCGCCGCCGCCGCTGGCGAACTGGCCGCGCACGGCTGGACGCCCGCGACCAGCAGCAACTTCTCCATGCGACTGAACGACGACCTCGCCGCGATCACCATTTCCGGGCGCGACAAGGGCAAGCTCGGGCGCGACGACATCATGATCGTCGACATGGATGGCAAGGCGGTCGGCACCAGCGCGCGTCCCAGCGCAGAAACCGAACTGCACACGCAGATCTATCGACGCTATCCCGACATGAACGTGGTGCTGCATACGCATTCGCGCACGCAAAGCGTCGCGTCGCGACTCTTCGCCAACGACGGCGTCGTGAAACTGGAGGGCTGGGAGTTGCAGAAGGCGATCGCAGGCCAGACGACCCATGACGCCAGGCTTGACGTCCCGGTATTCCCCAACACCCAGCACATGCCCGAACTGGTGGCGCAGGTCGATGCCTGGCTCGATGCCGGCAAGCCCTTGTACGCTTATCTTATTAACGGCCACGGTATCTATACCTGGGGCCGCGACATGGCAGAGACGCGCCGCCATCTTGAAGCGCTGGAGTTTCTGCTGGGCTGCGAGCTCGACCTCAAGCGGCTGGGTGGATGACCTTGCCGATATACCC
>DASXPZ010000180.1:0-12853 GCA_036493275.1 Pirellulales bacterium | reverse complement strand
CGGATCGTCTGGAAAGCCATCCTGCCGGCGGTGGCAGTCCCTTAGCGCCCGTTGTTAGAATGTCAACCAGCCCCTATCCGATAAGTCCCGCCCTCCGACTCCCGAACTGGCCCCCCTGCAAAATGAAATCGTCCGAACGAGTGAAATATTGCCCGTCGGCGTTCCGGCTGGCTCTAATCATGTTGGTCGTGTTCATCGAAGCCAGCCTGGCGACTGCGGCGGAATCGCCCATCGCCCCGCGTCGGCCGGAATTGCCTGCGGTGGCTGCCGGCGCCTCGGATAGTGACAAGAGTATCACGAACCCGATCGATCGCCTCCTCGCGCCTTATTACGTCGAACATAAACTCACACCACCGGGCGTGGTCGAAGATCGCGTCTTTGCCCGCCGAGCCTTTCTCGATTGCGTCGGAGTGCTTCCCACGCCGGCCGAGCTCGACGCCTTTCTGGCTGATTCGCAGCTCGACAAACGCGCCAAGCTTGTCGAGCGCTTGCTCGCGGATCGCGATCGTTACGCCCAGCACTGGCTCACCTTCTGGAACGACGCGCTGCGGAACGACTATCAGGGCACCGGGTACATCGATGGCGGCCGCAAGCAGATCACTGGCTGGCTCTACAAGGCGCTGGCTGACAACATGCCGTACGATCAATTCGTTCGCGAGCTGGTCAGTCCCACGCCCGCATCCGAAGGTTTCATCAAAGGCATCACGTGGCGCGGCACGGTCAACGCCAGTCAAACACCCGAGATCCAGGCGGCGCAAAATGTCTCGCAAGTCTTTCTCGGCATCAACATGAAGTGCGCCAGTTGCCACGACAGCTTCATCAACAACTGGAAGCTGGCCGACGCCTATGGGCTGGCCGGTATCTTTGCCGAGAAGCCGGTCGAGATGCACCGCTGCGACCGGCCGACCGGCGAGTTCGCGCCGCTCAAGTTCTTGTATCCCGAGCTGGGCGCCATCGACGCCAGCGCCTCGCGCAAGGAGCGAATGCAGCAAGTCGCCGCCCTGTTGACCAGTCCGAACAACGGCCGGCTGACGCGGACGATGGTCAATCGCGTGTGGGCAAAATTCCTGGGACGCGGACTGGTCGAGCCGGTGGACGAAATGGACGACGATCCTTGGAATCAGGACCTGCTCGACTGGCTTGCGGCCGACCTGCAAGACCACGGCTATGATTTGAAACGCACGATGGCGCTTGTTCTCACGTCGCGCGCTTATCAAGCGCCCTCGGTCGGAGCGGCCGAGGCTGAGTTCGTCTTCCGCGGCCCGATCGTGCGACGGATGGAGGCCGAGCAATTCGCCGACGCCGTTTCTGCCCTGACCGGCGTGTGGCAAAGATCTCCGGCGGTTGGCGAAGGAGTTGCCCCACTCGCCGCCGAGCCGGATGCCGCGGAAAAGAAGGCCGACGCGGCCGATCCGAAGAAGACGCCCGCCGACGCGCCCCCCGCCGATCCCAAGGCGCTCGTCGCGCAGCACGGAAAGAGCGCCGCGCACCATCATGGCTTCGTCCGCTTTTCCAGCCCAGTGATCCAAAAGGGGAAGCTCGACATCGACGTCGACATTGCCGGGGCGAGCACGCTATGGCTCGTCGTTACCGAAGGATCGGACGGTCAGCATTTTGATTGGGCCAATTGGGGCGAGCCGAAATTGTTTGGTCCTGACGACGAAAAGAAACTGACCGACCTTGCCTGGAAGTCCGCCACCAGCGGCTACAACAAGGCGCAGGTCAACAAGAACGCTGTCGGCGAAAAGTTGCGGATCGATGGCCGTGATCCCGCGTTCGGCATCGGCACGCACGCCCACAGCGTGATCGTTTACGAACTGCCGCCGGGCGTGACGCGCTTCACAGCCCAGGCCGGGCCGGACACCGCGGCCGTCGAAAAATCGAAGCAGGGGCATTCGTTGCAGTTCCTGGTGCTAACCGACGTCGAGGTCCGCGCGGCGCTCGCCACGGCCGATCCGCTGATCACCGCCATGGGCCGCCCGAACCGCGAGCAAGTCGTCACGTCGCGCCCCCCGGCCGCCACCACGCTCGAAGCGCTGGAGCTCACCAACGGGCAAACTCTCGACGAGACCCTCAAACGCGGCGCCGCGCGGCTGCTGCTCGACAAGCCGACCCCGGACGCGCTTCTCGACACAGTTTACGCCAAGGCGCTTGGCCGCAAGCCGACCGACGCCGAGCGCCGCACGGCGCAGCAGGTCCTCGGTCAGCCGATGACGCGCGAAGGGGTTGAAGACCTCCTCTGGATCGTGACGATGCTCCCTGAGTTTCAGTTGATCTATTGAGTTTTCGCGCCACAACATTCGCTTGCAACCCCATCACGAAATCGACGAACCGCACGCCATGAACCGATACACCGCTTTCGACCGTCGTAATTTTCTGCGTACCGCCAGCGTAGCCACGTTGTCGGCCCTGGCCGTCGGCGCCCCCAGGGCTGTCCGCGGCGCGGAAGAGCCCGAGGAAAAAATTACCCCCACGGCCGACACGCTGATCGTGTTGTGGATGGGGGGCGGCATGGCCCACACCGAGACGTTCGATCCCAAGCGCCACACGCCCTTCGAGAAAGGATTGCAATCGAGCGCCGTGCTGAGCACGTTTCCGCAGATTGACACGGCGGTCGACCACATCAAGTTTTGCTCAGGCTTGGAGAACCTGGCCCGCGTCATGGATCGTGGCACGCTGATCCGCTCCTACACCTCGGGCGATCTCGGTTTTATTCTCCACTCGCGCCACCAGTATCAGTGGCACACCGGATACGCGCCGCCGCAAACCGCGGCCGCGCCCCACATCGGCGCGGTGATCGCCCGCACGCTCGGCCCGCGCAATCCGGCGGTGCCGGCGTTCATCGATATCGGCCAGCGCTTCGATCTGGGGGAAGGTCAGGAGTTGAAAGCCTTTCACACCGCCGGCTTCTTGGGGAGCGAGCATGGCCCGTTCTTGATTCCGTATCCCGATCAGGCGGTCGACACGATCCGTCCACCGAAGGGGATGAGCCCTGGCCGGTTCGCCAGTCGTTATGAACATTACAAGCAGATGGTGAAGGAAAGCCCGATCGGCGAACATGGCAGCGACTATCAAAAGGAATCGCTGCTGCGCTCGCTCGACAATTCATATCGCCTGCTGTCGAGCCCCGCGGCCAAGGCGTTCGACCTGACGCAGGAGCCGAAGGAAAGTTTCGATCGCTACAACACCGGCCGCTTCGGCCAGGGCTGCTTGCTAGCGCGGCGGCTCACCGAGGCGGGCGCCCGCTTTATCGAAGTCACCACCGAGTATATCCCCTTTCTCAACTGGGACACGCACGACAACGGTCACACGCGCCTGACCGAACTGAAGCGCCAGATCGACGCCCCGATTGCCCAGTTGGTGCTCGATCTCGAAGCCCGCGGATTGCTCAACCGGACGTTGATCGTGGTGGCCAGCGAATTCAGCCGCGACATGATGCTCGAAGGCAAGCCCGAGAAAGCGGTCAAGGACCAGGTGGAAGTCCCCGCGGTGATGACTGAACTGAAGCACTACGGCATGCACCGCCACTTTACCGACGCCGGCTGCGTGCTGCTGATGGGAGGCGGCGTGAAGCGCGGCCACGTGCATGGCGTCACGGCCGACGAGCGCCCCTGCAAGACGCTCCAAGACCGCGTCGTGATCGAAGACCTGCACGCCACGCTCTACCGCGCGATGGGCATCTCGCCCAAGCTGGCTTATGAAGTCGAGCGCCGCCCCTTCTACGTAACCCGCGACGGCGAAGGCCGGGCAATCGAGGGGCTGTTTAGTTAGCGCGCCGCCTAACAGCCAGACTCAGGAAAGCATGAGCTGCAAGCGTATTCCACACTAACCCGAAGCGCCAGCGAGGGCTCTTCCTTTGTCGCCATGAATCGAAGAGGCTTTCACTACGCTGAAGACCGAGGAGCGAACGTGATCACGGATCGGCACGGAATATTATTGCCAGAGCCCTTGGCCTATTTTCTTACGTGGCCGACCTACGGCGCATGGCTCCCTGGCGACGATCGTGGCTGGATCCAATATCATCGCGGCGTGCAGCTTCCGGACCCCGTCAAGAGGCTGGAGGCTCGCGCAAGAATGGCCGATCGCGAATGTCGCCTGAATAGAAAGCAGGGAAAAGTCGTGGAGACCGCGATAGTCGCACACTGTGGCGTCCGAAATTGGAAATTGCACGCGGGCAACTGTCGCTCGAACCATCTGCACGTGGTGGTGACTGCGCCAGCGCACCCAGACGAAGTGCGCAACCAGCTAAAAGCCTGGTCTACCCGAAAGCTGAAGGAGTTCGAGCGATCGACCGCTACGTCGGGATCATCGAAGGATGCGCCCGTTCGCGCTCGCTGGTGGGCTGCGCGGGGCAGCAAGCGATACATTAACGACGAAGATAGTTTGGAAGCGGCTATTCTCTATGTTCGAGACGCGCAAGGCGGCCCGCCTTAGTTGGCCCGGATCGCCAGCATCGCGAGGAGTATTTTTCCTTACAAGTAAGTTACGGAAGTGTCGACTCGTTCGACATCGCAAGCCGATCAGCTCACTGGCATGAGTGGAAAGCCTGGAAGGGCCCTCGCTGGCGCTTCGGGTTAGTGTCGTGAATCCAATCGGCGGACTGGTTACGCCGCGGAAGGAATTTTGATGAGATTCTCTGGGCTTCTGCTATTTAGTGCGATTCTTTTCTCTGCCACCACAAAGACCGCAGCCGACGACTTCAAAATCGAACTCCAAACCGTCGCCAGCGGTTATGACGGCAAGTCGTGCTGGGTTCACGCCCGCGCTGGCGCCATTCCGGCCGGCGCGCCAGGCAATGCGTCGGATACGCCGCTGGTCGTCATGACCATGCAGCGTTTGCGGGTCGATCGGTCCGACGTCTTTAGTGGGTTATGGGATCTGCGGAGCGCGGATCTCGGCCGCTCCTGGTCGAAGCCAGTCGAGCAGCCGGGGCTGCGGCGCGTCAGTCCGCGCGCCGGAGTCGACCTCGTCGCCTGCGATTTCTGGCCCACCTGGCACGCCGCCAGCGGCAAGCTGCTCGGGACGGGCGCCACGTTCGCATACTCCTTGCCGAACGAGGACCATCTGGACGCGGAGCCCGGCTTCACGGCTTACAGCGTGTACGATCCAGCGAAGGAGAACTGGTCCGAATGGCGCCGTTTGAAAATGCCGGACAACCCAGAGTTCGGCTTCTCGCGCGCGGGCTGCTCGCAGCGCGTCGATTTGCCCAATGGCGAGATCCTGCTGCCGATCTACTTTCGCACGTTTAAAGGAAAGACGTACACGGCGACCGTCGCGCGCTGCCGCTTCGAAGGCGAGACGCTGAGCTACGTCGAACATGGCGACGAGTTGACCGTGCCGATCGCGCGCGGGATTTCCGAGACCTCGCTGGCCCGCGTCGGCGAGCGGTTTTATCTCACGCTGCGAAACGACGAGCGCGGCTACGTGACCAGCGGCGCCGACGGGCTACATTTCGACGAGCCGCGGCCCTGGAAGTTTGACGACGGCGCCGATCTCGGCAGCTACAACACGCAAACGCACTGGACCCAGCACGGCGACACGCTCTACCTGATCTACACGCGCAAAGGGGCGAAAAACGATCACGTCTTCCGGCACCGCGCGCCGCTGTTCATTGCCGAGGTTGATCGCGAGCGGCTCGTCGTCCGCCGCGCCACGGAGCGGGTGTTGATCGCCGAGCGCGGGGCCGGCCTGGGCAACTTCGGCGTCACGCAAATCTCGCCGGACGAAACTTGGGTGATCGCCACCGAATGGATGCAGCCCAAGACAGCCGTCGACCACGGCAGCGACAACAGCGTCTACGTGGCAAAGGTGAAATGGACGAAGCGCTAGTTTGAGATGATGAGCACGCTCTATTTCCCCGCGAAGGGATTCGCCGGCGCTTTGCGTGGCGTCGTCTCGATCGGCCTTAGCGACGGCGCGCCGCCGTTCGGATCGCGGCGCAGCTCGGCGGTTTCGCCACTTTCCAGCTCGCTCCAGACGAGCGACTTGCCTCCCGGCGTCTTGACGAAGACGTGGCAACTGCCGCTGCCGAGCGCTTGCAGCCGATCGTCCTGGATCACCAGCGCCGCCGGTTCTTCGACCGCCAGGCCGATCATGCGGGCGCCGGCTCCTTCGCGCTGCGCCAGTTGATCGAGCCGGGCCGAATCACGTAGTAGCCCGGTGAAACGCTCCAGGCGTCCACCGCGGGTGTCGAAGTGTTGCTCGACGATCGCGCGGCGCAACAGGCCCAGTCCATGCGCCGGAACTACGGCGCGCGGCCCGCCCAGCGAGTTGCTGCCATCCCACAGCGTCATGATCTCCGGTAGCGCCGCCATGCCGGCCGACGTGCCGCCGACCACGCCGCCGCGCTCGACCACTTTTTGCAGCAATGCCTGGAAGCGCGTTTGCGTTGGGTGTTCACCGACGAAGCGATAGTTCAACTGCGATTGCTGCCCGCCGCAAAACCAAACGCCGGTGGCGGTCTTGAGCGGCTTGCAAAATGCCTCATCTTCGGAGTCGGTATCGTTATCGGTGTAGAGGAATTGAAAGTTGCGGATACGGCCGCTGCTGGCCAGGTAGGGCCAGGAGTCATACCGCGTGTTGAGCGCGGCTAGAAATTCATCGTCGCTGTCGTAATCCGCGCGCCGCCAGCCGGCGCAGGGCACGAAGACGATCCGCGCTTCACGCCCGCCAGCCAGCTCGACGAAACGATCGAAGACGTCGACCGTGATCCGCCCGCCGCCATGCAGCACCAGCGCGCCAGGCCGTCGCGCGTCGCGCGGCGTCGGCAAGCCCAACAGATTTTCGGCGGCCATCGCAGGCCCGCACGTGATCACGACCAACAGCGCGCACAGAGAGCTACGAAGCTGCCATGACTTCATCGGTCTTCTCCCCTGTTCCGGTGTTCCTGGTCTGCCGCCACTGGAAGTCGCGCGAAGGAACCTTCGCAGAAGTGACTGGCGTCTCCGCAATCGGGCAAACCCCTTTCAGTATAGGGATTACCGGCGAATAACGCCCTGTCAATTTACGCCCTGTTTGGCTGCAGTTGGGAGCTCGAATGTAGTTGTACCTATCAACCGATTTCGATAGGATGCAGGCAGGCGCCTTGGCCAGTTAAACCTTTGGTCCATCAACCTTTGGAAGCAGGACCCGCCATGCTGACGATCCTCGGGGGCAAGAGTCGCTTTTGCGACGGCGTATCGCGCCGCGACTTTCTCAAGATCGGCGGCCTGGCCCTCGGCGGTCTCTCTTTACCGCAAGTGTTGCAGGCTCAAGAGGCTAGCGGCGCCGGCAAATCGCACAAAGCCATCATCATGATCTTCCTCCCTGGCGGGCCACCCCACCAGGATATGTGGGATATCAAGACCGAAGCCCCGGCCGAGATTCGCGGCGAGTTCAAGCCGATCAGCACCACGGTCCCCGGCATTGAGATCAGCGAGATGTTTCCGCGGATCGCCGGGATGATGGAAAAGTTCGTCCCCATCCGTTCGATCTACGGTTGCGATGGCGCCCACTACGCGCATCAATGCCTGACCGGTTGGCGGCGGCGAGATCCCGGTCCGCAAGGAGGCCATCCCTGCTTGGGCTCGGTTCTTTCGAAATTGCAGGGCCCGGTCGACAAATCGGTGCCGCCATTTGTCGGCTTATCGCCCAAGATGGGGCATATGGATTGGGCCGATAATGGTCACGCCGGCTTTCTCGGCCAGGCCCATTCGCCATTCAAGCCCGACGGCGACGGCGCGGCCAACATGGTGCTCAACGGCGTCACGCTCGATCGGCTCTCGGATCGCAAGGCGATGCTCGGTAGCTTCGACCGCTTCCGGGCTGAAGTCGATTCGAGCGGCCAGATGCAAGGGCTCGACGCGTTCCAGCAGCGGGCTTTCGACGTGCTGACGTCGTCCAAGCTGCGCGAGGTGCTCGACCTGGAGCGCGAGGACCCCAAACTGCGCGACCGCTACGGCCGCGGCGTCAATCAGAATAAAGACGACGGCGGCCCGCGACTCTTGGATAATTTTTTGGTGGCGCGGCGGCTGGTTTCGGCCGGCGTGCGCTGCGTCACGCTCAGCTTCAGCCGCTGGGACTGGCACGGCGGCAATTTTTCGCAAGCGCGCACCGAGATGCCGATGCTCGATCAAGGAGTGACGGCGCTGGTCGAAGATCTCGAACGCCGCGACATGCTGGACGACACCTCTGTCGTGGTCTGGGGCGAGTTCGGCCGCACGCCGCGAATCAACAAAGACGCCGGCCGCGACCACTGGCCGCAAGTCTCGTGCGCGCTGCTGGCTGGCGGCGGGATGCGCACCGGGCAGGTGATCGGCTCGACTAATCGGCTGGGCGAAGTGCCGAAGGATCGCCCGGTCCATTTTCAGGAAGTCTTCGCCACGCTCTACCGCAACCTGGGCATCGACGTGGCGAATACGACGATCACCGATCACGCCGGCCGCCCGCAGTTTTTGGTCGACATGCGCGAGCCGATGCGCGAGCTGATCTGAATCGCAGGGATCAATCGAGCGGGATGCACTGCCAGACAAGCCGGCGGTGGCACGAGGGGCCAGTCATGGCGAATTACCGCCCAAAAAAACGCGGAGCGCAAAGAGTTTATCTCTGCGCTCCGCGTCTTGCATCTCTGTGACGGCGTTACGTCCGCCGCGATCCGCTACGCAACCTTTTCCGGCACCGTGAACGGCGCACGGTACTGTCGGGTGAGCATGGCCGTGGCGTCGGCGTCGCCGACGATCGTTTCGTTCTGGGCGTCGACCGTCAACTTGCGGCCCAGGCGGTACTTCATGGCTTCGATCGGCAGCGAATTATTTTTGGCGAGGTGCTCCTCCATCCGGCCGATCGTCTCGTAAGCCTCTTTGTTGTCGCCAAAGGCCTTGGTCTTTTCGTTGAAGGGGACCTCTTCGCCCAGGCGGTAAGACATATTGGCCAGGTGACAGAGAGCGCTCGAGTAGTGCCCTTCTTGGATGTCCGCGTTGAGATCCGAATTCTGGCGGCTGCGCACGGCGGCGATAAAGTTGCCGAAATTGCCGGCGCCAGGCCCGCGCGGCGCGCCGGGAATATCTTGCGGCTTGTCGCTGCCGTTGGGGAAGAACTTCCCTTCGGTGACGATGCCGTTCTCGCAGTGGAACAGGTTGTCGACTCCTTTCTTCGGGTCGCGGTAGGGCTGGGTGCGCAGTCCGCGAACTTCGAAAATCAATTGCGCGTCGCCGAAGTCCATCACCGAGATCTGCGTATTGGGGGTTTGCCCCTGGTCTTCGTAACCGAAGCGACCGCCCAAACTGAGCACGCTCTTGGGGAGCGTGGCGCCGGGGATACCCCAGCGGGCGATGTCCATCTGGTGCACGCCTTGATTGCCGATGTCGCCGTTGCCGGTGTCCCAGAACCAGTGCCAGTTGTACGGCACTAGATTATTGTGATAGGCCTGTTGCGGCGCGGGGCCGAGCCAGATGTTGAAGTCCAACGGTTCCGGCGGATTCGTCGGTGGCTGAGTCTTGATGCTGCCGCGCGGCTTGTAGCACAGGGCCCGCGAAACGAGCAGCTTGCCCGCCGCGCCCGACTTGATGAACTCAACCGCGCCGGCCCAGCCAGAGCTGCTGCGGCTCTGCGTGCCGTGCTGCACGATCCGGTTGTGCTTGCGGGCCGTATCGAGCGCGATGCGCCCTTCATGAATGTTGTGACTGCATGGCTTCTCGACGTAGACGTCCTTGCCCGCCTGGCAGGCCCAAATGGTCATCAGCGAATGCCAGTGGTTGGGCGTGGCGACGCTGATGGCGTCGATCTCTTTGTCGTCGAGCGCCTCGCGAATGTCTTTAGTCTGCTTGGCGGGGCCCGAGGCGTCTTTCACCTTGTCGACCACGGCGCGGAAGGCGCGGGCGTCAGGATCGACCAGGTAGACCACTTTGACCTTGTCCATCTTGGTGAACTGGTCGACATGTTCGCGGCCGCGACCGTTGAGGCCGGCGATCGCCATCCGAATCGTGTCGTTTGCGCCGAGCACTCGGCCCGAGCTCTTGGTGCCGGAGATCGTAAACGCGCCCAGGCCCCAAGTGGCGGCGAGCGAAGTTTTGAGGAATGTGCGACGTGTCTTCCGCGACATGTGTCGGGTCCCTTTCGTGCGGGGGGCGTTGGTTGGCCAAATAGGTATGGCAGGCAAGGCGTGCGAGGGAAGCGGAGCCAATCGTTTTCCAGCGAGGACGGAGGACGACCAGCAGCCATTAGGCTACCCGGCGGCTACGGGGAAATCAATCTGGCAAGAGGCAGACAGCGTAGCCCGCTTTCCCCCTCTCCCTGCGGGAGAGGGCCGGGGTGAGGGAAGCGGCGCGAGAAGGGGTTCGAAAACAGAGCAGACGAATCGCGAACGCAAATAGGCCACGCGTTCTAACCCAGCGCTCTATCCTGCGACTGCTCCCCCTCATCCGTCATGCCGCGCATGGCGCCTTCTCCCAGGGGGGAGAAGGGTTAGTACGGGGCGTCGATCAGTAGCGATTCTGGGATGTCGACCGTGCGCGAGCGGAGATATTCGCCCAGGCTTTTTGCCTGCGCGTCAGGACGCGTCGAGGAGGAGACGCCTTCTCCCAAAAGGCCGACCACTACAAAGTTGAGCGACCACAGTTTCGGAAATTCGTAGCGACGAATGGCCAGCCCCTGGGCCTCGGGAATGAGTTCCAAAAACTTCTCAGTGCTCAACATCGAGGCCAGCCAGGCGTACCCTGCTTCGCTCCGCGCCCAGACGCCCACGTTGGCGTTGCCTCCCTTGTCGCCGGATCGCGCGCCGATGATCTTGCCGAGCGGCAATCGGTTGGTAGTGCCCGACAGGACTTTTGCCGCACCGATCTTCGACGCAGTGACAGACAACTCCGCCACCGGCGGCTGTTTCACGCCAGGCGTCGGGGCGATCGATATCCGCGTCCCGTCGGCCAGCACCACTTGTTGATCGATCACGTCGCTCGGCACAAGCGCCGGCCAATAAACGCCGTACGGCGTCGCCTCGGCCGGGGGCGAAGTGCAGTAGAAACCCGGAAAGCTCGAAAGAACCATCTCGACCACGGCGTTCGAGAAAGCGCGCCCCACCTTGGCCGGATCTTGTCCTTTGGCGGTCACGCGAAGTTGGGCGCTGGCCTCGGGATTGGTCGAAGCCTCCGGCTTGTCGCTACGAATCAGATCGAAGTCGAGCGAGTCGAACTGCTCGGCGCCCCCCAGCATTTTCAGTAACGTTCGTTTCGAGAGCTCGGCCTTGGCTTCGATGTCGAGACCCGTCAGGATGAACGTCATCGAGTTCCGCAGGCCGCCCATGTAGTTGATGCAGACCTTTACCTGGTCCGGCGCCGGCTCGCCGCGCACGCCCGAGATCCGCACGCGGTCCGGGCCATCGTCCGATAGCTCGATCGTGTCAAAGCGGGCGACGACGTCCGGATTGATGTATCGCGGTCCGTCGATTTCGTAGAGCAATTGCGCCGTGATCGTGCCGCGCGAAACCAATCCCCCGGCGCCCGGATGCTTCGTGATCACGCTGCTTCCGTCGGCGCTCATCTCGGCCAGCGGAAAGCCTGGATGCTCAAGCCCGGGGACTTCGCGAAAGAAGGCGTAGTTGCCGCCGGTGGCCTGCGCGCCGCATTCCAACACGTGCCCCGTCACCACCGCGCCGGCCAGGCGATCCCAATCCGTCCGCTTCCAGCCGAAATGATACGCCGCCGGGCCGACGACGACGCTGGCGTCGGTCACGCGCGGGCAGATCACCATCTGCGCGCCGCGCGAGAGGGCCTCGACAATTCCCCACGCCCCCAGGTACGCATTGGCCGTCAGCGGCGCTGCTTTCAATTCTGCCAGTGGGCGACCGGTATCGAGATGGCGCAGCTCATGGCCGGCCGCTTTCAGATCGGGGAGCCGCGCCAGCAGATCATCTCCTTCGATGTGGGCCACATTCAGCTTGATTCCCAATCGGTCGGCCAGACGGCTCACCTCGGCGGCCAGCCCGGCGGGGTTCAAGCCGCCAGCGTCGGTGACGATCTTTACGCCGCGTTCGACGGCCAGCCCGAGGACTTCTTCCATCTGCTTGAGAAAGGTAACGGCGTAGCCCTTGGTCGGGTCTTTCATCCGCGACTTGAAGAGGATCAACATCGTCAGTTCGGCCAGATAGTCGCCGGTGAGGTAGTCGATCGGCCCGCCTTCGAGCATCTCGCGCGCGGCCGCCAGCCGGTCGCCATAAAAGCCGGAACAATTGGCGATCCGCAGCGGCTTGGATGGGTCTTCGGGCGTTTTGGAATGGTCGGCCATGATTTCGATATTCTCCGCGGAGGGTCGGCGCCGATTTCATTTTACTGCCGTAGCCGCGGTCTGTGACCCCGGTGCGCTGTGGGTGAGGAGAGGATCGCCGGCGGCGGCTACTCCGCCGCTTCGTCGATCACGGCCAGCACAGCGCGGGCTTCGACGTGCCCCTTCTTTTCCACCCGCAATTCGCTCACGCGTCCCGCGACCGGCGCCGTGACCGGGTAGAGCATCTTCATGGATTCGATGACCAGCAACACGTCCCCCACCGCCACGCGATCTCCCACGGCCACCCGCACGTCGTCGACCACTCCCGGCAGCGGCGCCACCAGCGACCCGGCTTGCGTCTCTTCGTCGGGGCTCGGAAAGCGCGAAAGCTCGCGCAGCTCCGAAGCGCCGAGTGGGCTGTCGACGTAGACCGTATCACAGACGCGGTGAATCTCATACCAGCGGGCGACGCCGTCGACTTCGAGCCGGACGCGCTCGCCGCTGCAATCGCCAGGCGCCACGCGAACATTCGCGAGCGGCTCGCCATTGATCACCAATTGCAGCCCGGTGCGTTCCCAGGCGTAACGGATTTCGATTTCACCTTGTTCGCCGCGGAACT
>DASXPZ010000179.1:0-13664 GCA_036493275.1 Pirellulales bacterium | reverse complement strand
GATGTCCATGGCTAACTTCGGTCTCAGTCGCCACTGGCGCCGGTCAGGAGGGGGAGCTGGCTACGATTACAGACTATACACTTCGGGGCCGGCGTGGTGGGTGACGACCGTTCCGAACAACGTCCAGGCATTGGCGTCGTAAATCGTGATGGGCAGAAACTGGCCGATCAGCCGCGGCTGTCCGTCGAACACGACGATTCGATCACAGTTGTCGCGGCCGGTCAATTGAAGCAATTCCCCCTCGCCGCGGTTCTGCTTGCTCGGCCCTTCGACCAGCACCTCGACCGCGCGCCCCAGATACTGCTGGTTGTCTTCCTCGCTAATCCGCGATTGCAGCGCGAGCAGTTCATTATTGCGGCGGCGTTTGACGTCGTCCGGCACGTCGTCGGCGTAGAGCTCCGCTCCCTTGGTGCCGGGCCGCTCGCTGTACTTGAAGATAAAGCTGTTCTTGAAGCGACCCTCGCGCAATAGCTCGGCCGAGAGCTCGTAGTCAGCCTCGGTCTCGCCGCAAAACCCGACGATAAAATCGCTAGTGATCGCTGCGTCCGGAATGATCGCGTGAATCCGCGCCAGCATTTCGCGGTAATCTTCCACCGTGTAGCCGCGCTTCATCCGCTTCAGTATCTCGTTCGATCCACTTTGCACAGGCACGTGCAAGTAGTGCGAGCACTTGGGCAGGTCGCGCACCGCGTGCAGCAATTCGTCCGTCATGTCCTTGGGGTAATTCGTGACGAACTTGATCCGGCCGACGCCGTCGATCTCGTGCAGATCGTTAAGCAGATCCGCCAGGCGCGACGTTTTGCCGCCGGCGGTGTGGCGGTAGCTATTGACGGTTTGCCCTAACAGCGTGATCTCGCGGCAGCCCTCGGCGGCCAGGCGGCGGACTTCTGCCACGATCTCGGCGGCCGGACGACTCTGCTCCGGGCCGCGCACCTTGGGAACGATGCAGTACGTGCAGAATTTGTCGCAGCCGATCATGATCCGCACGAACGCCTGGTAGGGCGAAGGGCGCATCTGCTCGTCGCGCAGCGGGTCGTAACTCTCGAAGCTCTGCTCGACCGCCGCGCGGGTTCCCTCAGTGCGGTCGAGGCTGACTTCGAGCTGCTGCCCGGCGCCCGCGGCGATCTGCTCGATCAACGACGGAATCTGATGGAGCTGGCCCGGCCCGACGACCAGATCAACGTACGGCGCCCGCTCGAAAATCAATCGCTGGTCCTTTTGGGCCATGCAGCCCAGCACGCCGATGATCTTGGCCGGGTTGCGTTTTTTCTCGTTCTTCAGGCGGCCCAGCGCACTGTAGATTTTGTCCTCGGCGTGTTGCCGGACGCTGCAAGTGTTGAAGAGGATGGTGTCCGCCTGCTGCGGCGTCGCCACCAACTCATAGCCCTGCTTGCGCAGACTGGCGACGACCAGCTCGCTATCGAGCATGTTCATCTGGCAACCGACAGTTTCGATATAGAGCTTGGGCATCGCGGGGAATCAGTCTCTTCCGAACGGCGCCCGGGGGTGGGAGGCCGAGCGCAGCAGTTGAGGGACGGTGGGCGGGGCAAAGCGAGCGTCCTAAATGGTAACGCGCAGCAGGCACAGCCTGCGAGGGGGGAAATCGGCGGGAAGGCGCCATCCGGCTGGGATTTTCCGCCTTACCTACCCCGGAAGCTCGACCCCGCTCCGCCGTCTCTCGATAGCGGCTTGGTAGAATGACTCGTTTGCCGGCGCGCCGCTCCGCGGCCGGTGCTTTGTCGAGCCGATTCGATGAATGAGACAACAGAGGCCCTGATCATCGCCTGGGCTGCGACGGCGCCTGCTGACTTCGTCTATCGTTGGTGGCTCCATCACCCGCTTCGCACACGACAGCCTGCTGTCTATGAGGAGCTAGGCTCGCCGGGTGTCTTGTTCGGGCGAACTCTTCGCGAACGAACGTGGCTAACGCGGTTTGTTTTTTCCTCGCGCAGCCGATACCTCAACGACCCCAACCTGGAGAAAGCAGTTATTTTCGGGCGCTTTTTGACTCTGGTCAGTTTGCTTCTGGCGTGCTGCTGGTTTTATTGGGTGCTTAGTAAGTTCACGCAATTCCTACCTGAGTAAGAACCGAGCCGCCTACCGCCCCCTTCGCCATCCATAGCCCAATAGCCCCACGACGCCGAATCCGAGCAACGCAATGCTCGACGGCTCCGGAACAGTAGAGACCGTCAGGCTGAATGGATCGCCGGCAATCCACAGGTGGCCGTCGAGGGCAAGAATTCCATTGCCTGACGGGGTCGCCAGCAGCGAACCACTACTGAACAGCGTCGTGGCGAACGAGCCGCCGCCGGTTTGGGTGAAGGTGTACGTCAATGAACCTAGCGGAACTTGCGGCCCGTTCGGCGTGATCAGTCCGGCGGTATTCACGGCGACGGGAAACCACGTGTAGTCGATCACGCCATCGAACTGCGCGTAGGCGCTTCCTCCAGGAATCACCGACCCGCTAATAAAGATGGGCAGTCCCGGAGTCGATCCTCCCAGCCCTGGATTCGACGTAAAGAGATAATTCGACCCGAAGTTCAACTGCTCGTAGGCATATCCAGTGGCCGCGGGCGCTTGAAAGAATCTCCAAGCCGGTATCGTGATGTTCACGTCCGACGTCACGGTCGGCGTCGCGGAAATGCTGTCGTCGATAATCGACTGCGCCGCGGTGAAAGTAGTAGGACCGGCCAGGTCATTGAAAAACGTATTCCATCCGCCTCCGGCAAAGGGATTGCCCGATGCGGGCGAGATCGAAGGCGTCGGCGAAGCGGGCAAGCCGGGAATGCCAGCGCCTGAAGGGTAGGGCCCAATTCCAGCCAGTCCCCAGAGGATCCCGGTCGGGTCGGAGTCCTTATAGACTTCACTCTGCGAGGCGAACATCGCTTCGACGCCGTCGCCATTCCGCGAGATGACCTGCCCTTGCGCGGCCGTCGAAAGCAAACCGAACGCCAAACTCGCCGCCAAAGGAATGAGAGCTCGCCCTGCGAAGTCTCTGATTGCAAAAGTTCGAAGATGAAGATTCTTTCGGCGCATTAGCGGACTCCCCTTATGAAGTGACTCATTCGAGACTTGGGAAGTCTGCCCACGCGCGACACACCGGCCGAGACCGGGCAAGCCCCCAAAGATATGCGAACGTGATCTTCCACCGCCGGCGCAAAAACGCAAGCAATTTTTGCGTGCCCCCCCCGAAAAACTGAGAAATTAGCCCGTTCGGCGACGCGCCGGCGAAATCGAACACCCTTTCGCAGACGATGAATGAAGCCTGATAGCAGCGCGATCGGCGCCGGTAAGCTTGAGCAGACGATCCTCGGACCGTCATTCCGGCGCGATCGTCACTTCCACCGCTCCGGCATTATCCGCCAGTTCGGCCATCGAGTCATTGACGCGCAGATAAAGCGCGCCAGTGTGTTCCGGCTTTACGGTCGTGCCGAGGCCGATCTCGAAAGGGGGGGCGAGTGAGGAGCGCGCCTGCGGGTCCTTCGCTGGCGCACGAACGGCGCCCAATAGCAGCCCCAACGGTTTTCCCTGCGAGTAGCGGATGCTGACTCCGTTGGGCTCGCTGATCCAAGGTCGGGGCTCTTTGGCGAGTTGGAATCGTCCTTTGGCGGTCACTCGGTACTTCTTGCCCGCGTCGATTTGGTAGCCGCTACTCTGCCAGCCACGATCGGCCGCGATAGTAACCGTAGCGCCACCGGCGGGGAGCGGCCACCCTGCGTCGAAGGCGATCACCGTTCGCTCGAAGTCGTAACCATATTCCAGATTCGCGGCGAAGACCTGCCACTCATCGACCAGGTCGGCCCAATCGTCGGCAAAGAGCTGGCGGAATTGGCGATTGAAGTCAGGCTGGCGAACGAGCGTCGGCAGCTTTTGAAATCGCTCGTGATAGCGCTGATGTCCTTCCAAAAAGGCCGCCAGCGCCCAACACCAGCCATACGGCTCCGCCTGCCGATGGGCCGTGGCGCCATAATCGAGCACGTCGACCAGCGTGAGCGCGTGGCCGGCGTCGATTGCGTCGCGGACCAGCTTCACCCGCCCCCACAACGGAACGTCTTCGCGCCGGGCCGGGAAGACGTTCAACTTCAATTTACCATCGACCAGCGAGTGCGTCGCCAGCAACTCGGCGATCCCTTCCAGATACCAGGGCGGTCCGCAGCCCCCGAGCGCGGCGTCGGCGTAGGCGTGCGTTCCTTCGTGCAATAGCAAGTGGCGGCGGTAGTAATCGCTCGGTTGCTCGTACAGCCACACTCGGCCACTGCGATAGTAGCCGTGCAAGAACGGCGGCAAATCGGCCGGCAACAGGCCAACGCTCTGGAACTTTTGTTTATCCCCCATCAAGCAGCCCACCACGCGCCACGGCGCCTTCGGTTCCTTGCCGAAATAGTCGCGCCATTGGGGATAGGCCTGATCAAACAGCGCCGGCAACTCGTCGACGCCGTGCGCCGAAGGCAAATCGGTATAGAGCGTGAGATGTTCGCTTGAGAGTTTGCGAATTCCCGCCGCCGCGATGACGTCGTCGACGGGTAGCGCAGGCGAAATCGGCTCGGGACGCGGGTCGACAATCGCTGGGGAAGGAGCGGTGTTTGTTGGGGTCGGCGGCGCCACGCGCTTGGTCGCGCTCGACGTCAACTTGCCGGCTCCTGCATCCGCAGCAGGTTTGGCGGCGGGGGCAGGATCGCTTTTGGCGACGGCGACAGGCGCCCGCTCGACCGGCTTGGCGCCCGATGTCGAAGGCGCGGCGGGCGCCGGACTTGCAGGCTCGCTCGATGGCCCACCGCAGCCAGCGCTCGCCAGCAGCGCCGCGCACGCAATGAGTCGGGCGTTCGCTTTCATTTCAGCCACGGTTCCGGGTTCGCCGATACGGCTTCGCTCCCTACGTTCAGATTACCGCGCCGGCGGCGCCGATGCTTGCGCAGAGCGTCAAAATAGTAGTCTGGCGCATCGCAAGACGTGAAGACTCGCGTTACATGGAGCGCAGCGGATGATTCACCACACTAACCCGAAGCGCCAGCGAGGGCTCTGTAGGATCGACCATCGCGCGCGTCGGGTTGATAGAAGACGCGCGCAAAAAAACAGAGAGACTCCGCCTAGAATCTCTCCGTTCAATGATCCGTACGCTGGAACTGTCCCCAGCGCCTGCCGATCCGAAGCTAGTTCGCCGAGGCGGCCGTAATGCTCACCCGGCGTCCCCCCTGATCAAACAGCACTTCGCCGTCGACCAGCGCGAACAATGTGTAATCTTTCCCCTGACCGACGCCTTTGCCGGCGTGATAGCGGGTGCCGACCTGGCGAACGATGATATTGCCGGCAATGACTTTCTCGCCGCCGTAACGCTTGATTCCGCGGCGCTGCGCCTTCGAATCGCGACCGTTGCGGCTCGAACCTTGACCCTTCTTATGTGCCATGACTTCTCTCCGGGTAGGCCTGAATCAGTTCAGGCTCGGATGACCGCGATCTGAGCGACCGCCAGGTCATCCGTCTGTGTGTCAAAAAACGCGTGTATGGGTGATGAGTCGCCAGCGACGACCCGCTGGACGACTACAATTCCGCCGGGTCTTCCGCGGCCGGCGCGTCCGCAGCTGGCCCTGCTGGCGGCGCAGCCTCAGCGTCGGCCGGGGCTCCGGCAGGGGGATTTGGCTTTTTAGCGACAAATCCTTTTGAAGTCAATTGCCCATACTCCCACCGGTACCCCTCGTAGCGAATCTCGTCTTCGTGTTCATGCTCGGTGTCGCTGGGGCGCCAGAAGTTGAGAATCAGCGTTTTGGAGTAAAACTCCCTGCCCACGCCCGGTTTATCGCCTGCCTTGAAGATCCCCGGCGTGTCGACCCAGAAGTAGGCGTTGGTCAGACCCTCGACATAGATCGAAAAATGATCGGCCCGCGGGTCGACGTCTTCCCAGGTCGCTACGCCCCAGACGCTGTTGTCCTGACCTTTGGGACTGGGCGGAATCGAGCGGGTGATTTCGATCGTGTTCAGCAGCGCGCGATTCGCATCTTCGCGCTTGCGAATCAACGGAACCGCCACCGGCACGAGTCGATCTGGATAAAGCTTGTGCGGCTCCTTGACTTCGAGCACAAACCGCGGCGAGAAGAGCGGAACCGGCTTATCGGAGTTGTTTTTAACCGAGTAGACCATGTACCAAATCAGCTTGCGCTGCATCCGGCCTTCGGGCGTGGGAACGTCGACGCGGACGAACCGGATCGGCTTGAACGAAAAGACAAGCGACCAGATATCGCGACGAAACACGACGTCTTTGGCCGGCGACTTGCCCTGCGACCAATCGCGCTCGGCAAACACCGGGTCTTTTGCCAGTAGCTCGATCGCGTCGTGCCGACTGAACGATTCTTCTTTTTGCTGCTCAGGGTCGATCGTCGTGATCACGCCCGGCACAATCTCGCGATACTTTGCCCGCTGCTGACTTTGGGTCTTGGCGGCGGGCGTCTTGGGCGCGGCGGCGCGAGGCTGAACCTGCGCCGGGCGCGCGGCGGCCTTGCCCCCGGCTGCGGGAGCGCTGGGAGTGGCAGGCTGGGCAAACGAAGTGGCGCCAATCGCTATCACCAGACCGGTCAAACCGGCCAGGCGAGCCACTGAGAACATGTCGCGAAAAGCTTGCATGCCCGAACTCTCGGCGGATTCAAAAACGTGAAATGCCAACCAATCGATTCTAGCTTTCCAGGCGATATTCTGGATCCCAAGCGAACGGCCGACCAGACAGATCAGCGTCCAGCTGCGGCATTCGCTATCGCCCGGTCGAAGCTAAGACGAGCAGAGACGAGGTAAGTATTTAGCTTAATTGGCGTTGGGGCGCCGGGCAAGCGATTTGGACTCGGGGAAAGCAATGATGTCCATCAACCCCCACTCCCCGTGGTAACATGCCAGTATGACCCAGTCGCATCCTGCCGAAGAAGATCCCCGTCCCGAAGTTGATTCCGCCCAAATTCTCGCCCCCACCGAAGCCGCGCCGCAGGTCCCGGCGCCAGAAACTGACGAGATGTCCCCCGCGCAACTGGCCGAGGCCCGTCGCTATGGCCGGACCCAACTGGCGCTCGACCTGACCGACACCGGAGTCGATCTCGTTTATATGGCGATCTTTGCCCTGGTCGCGGCCCGGCCCCTCGACGCCTGGCTGGCCGACTTTCTGCCCAACGTCTGGTTGCGGCTGCTGGCGATCTACGGCGTGATGATCGGGTTGCACGAATGCTTTTCGTTTCCGCTCGGCTGGTATTCCGGCTATGTGGTCGAACATCGCTTTGGTCTCAGCCGCGAAACCTTTGCCGGCTGGCTCTATCGGCACTTCAAGCGCTTCGGCCTGGCGGTGTTGTTTGGCGGCGTGATGGTAATGGCGCTCTTCAGTCTCTTCTGGCTGGTCGGCGCCTGGTGGTGGCTGGCCGCGGCGCTCGCCTTTTTTGCCGTCAGCATTGTGCTGGGGCAACTCGCGTCGGTGTTGATCTTGCCGCTGTTCTACAAGATCGAACCGCTGGTGAATCCGGAACTGACCAACCGCGTGTCGGCTCTGGCCGGCGAGTCGGGCCTCTCGATCGAAGGGGTCTACCGGATGGTGATGAGCGACGAAACGGCCAAGGCCAACGCCATGCTGGCCGGCATGGGGCGCACGCGCCGCGTGCTGTTGGGCGACACGCTGCTGGCTGGCTTCACGCTCGACGAAATCGAAGTCGTCTTCGCGCATGAAATCGGACACCACGTCTACCGGCACATTCCTAAGCTCATGGGGGTCGGCTTTTTCTTCAGCCTGCTCGGCTTTTTCGTCTGCGACCGCGTGCTGGCCGCCTGGATCGGTCCGACGTACGACCCCAAGCAACTGCCGGTCTATGCGCTGCCGATGTTGATGTTCGCGCTATCGGTCTTTTCGCTGCTGCTCGGCCCGGTGCAGAACATGGTCAGCCGGCGCTTCGAACGGCAGTGCGACCGCTTCGCCCTGACGCGCACCGGAATGCGCGACGCCTACATCTCGGCGTTCCGCAAGCTGGCAAAGCTGAACAAAGACGACCCCGATCCGCCGCGATTGGCCGTCTTCCTGTTCCACAGCCACCCGCCAATCTCGGAACGCATTGCAATGGCGAGCGGAGAGTGACTATCGGCAGCGCATGATTCGACGGGTTTTTCAAACACTAACCCGAAGCGCCAGCGAGGGAATCGCGCACGAATTCTGCTACCGCGGTTATTCCGGCCGGAACTCGGCGATCACGAACGCGCATTGGCAGGCGATTACCGCCAGCACGCTCCACAACAGCGTGCGATGGACGGCGCGGGCCAGATCGTCCTTGGCTTGCGAGGGCACGATCCCGCACAGCGCGGCGATCGCGCCGCCCAAAAAGCCCGAGACGATGATCTTGCCGATCAGATAGTTCGACCAGTGGGGGGCGCGGTCTAGTCCGTCGAGCATCAAGTTGACCGTCAGCGAAAGAGAGGCCTCTTCGTGCCCGGCGACGTAGACCACGCCCGCCAATACCACGCCGCATACCAGCGCCAAAACCGCGCCGATAGCCATCGCCAAGATTTGGGCCAGCACCGCGGGGACCAGGGCGTAGGCTTCGACGCGCCAACCTGCCAGCGCCAAGGTTTCGAGCAAGCCGCCGCGCGTCGCCGCGGCCAGCCGCGCGGCTTGCGCGGCGCCCAGCTTCGTGGTAATCAGCCCACAGACGCCCAGAGGTAAAATCGCGCGGACCAGCGTGTGCCCCACCATGATCATCATCTCCGGCAGCAACAAGGGATCGAGCAGCTCCGGCTTGGGCAAACGCTCGAAAATAAAATAGGCCGCCGTGCCCGCGATCAACAGACAGCCAAGCAGGCTGAAGACGTGCGTGCCAACGCCAATCGAATCCAACAGCGTCTGCCGCAATAGCACCAGCGGCCGGTGAAGCCCCAGCAGGCCCCAAACAAACGCCACCGGCGCCAGCGCAAAGGCGCCGAGCTGTCGCAAGGCCCCCTCGACGCGCGAAACGTAATCCCTGCTCCGCGACTTGCCTTGCGGCGCCTCGTTCATCCGCAGCGTCGCCACGGTAACTGCAATGTGCTTGTCAGGGTCAGCGTCGCCGATCCGACACTCGACAATCCGGGCCGTCTCTTCGTCGCCCGGATCGCTCAAGCGCATCGCGCTCACAAACGCCGTCGGCTCGTGCGTGATTACGACGACGATGCAATTGCCGCTGTGCGCCAGATCGATTAGCGAACGAGCCATCGCCAGCGCCGAGGCGTGATCGAGCGCCGAAGTCGGCTCGTCGGCGATGATCAATTCCGGCATCACCCCCAGCGTGTTGCGCGGCAGCAATCCGCGCACGGCCGACATCCGAATCCGCTCGCCGCCCGAGGCGTTCGCCAATTGGCGCGGCACAGGGCGCAGCCGAAACTGAGCGGCCAGGCGGGCGATCTCGCCCTGCGCCTTGGCGCCATCGAGACGCGAGAACAACGTTAGATTGTCCGTCACCGTCAGCGCGTCGATAAAGCCCAACTTCTCGGCCTGCGGCAAAAACGCGATGTGTGAGCGCGCTGCCGGGTTATAGGTCGTCCCCTTCCAAATTGCGTGCGAGACGCCGGCGCCGTCTTTCAGCACAATTTCGCCCTGGCAGGGCGTAACCGGGTTCGACAATTCGCCGAAGCCCAACAGCGCGCGGGCGAACGAAGACTTGCCACTCCCCGAGGGTCCGACGACCAGGTACAAACGGCCGGCCTGCAGAACACACCGCCGATCGAGCTGCAGGCGACGCGGGCCCAAGCCGATTTCGAGCTGATCGAGTTCGAGCGACGGTCGCGCCGCCGTTTCTTTTCCTCGATCACTCATGGAAGTAAAGGCTCATAGACCACTTGTTGCGATTCCCCCTTCGCGTCTGGCGAAAAGATCAACAGCGGCGCGTCGCTGATATCCAAAAAGCTGCGCAATAAGTAGGCAAAGATCAAGCGCGGTCCCCCTTGGTTCGTGACCAGACGCCGCTCGGCGAAATCGGTGACGTACGTTTCGATCGACGCGATCACCTTGTCTTCGCCACCGAGCCAGGCGGGCTTGACTACGCGCTCGTAGATCGCGCCGCTCCAGCGCTCGCGAAAGACCTGCTCGAAATCTTTCCGCTCCGCGTCCACGGCGTGCTTGAAGGCGTCGATAATCTTCTCGCGGTTGTCGTTCCAAAACGCCGCGGCTTCGGCCTCGAGCGCGCTTCGGAGATCTTCGCTCGTTTTTTCCGAGAGAAACGGCCGGTCGACCGGCTCTCCCGGTTTCTTCTCGTTCCGCATCAGCCACGACCAGAAGTCGGCGACCTTGGCGCCTTTAGCCTTGGCGTCGTTAGCCGTCGCGCGCCACGCCACGCCCGCCAACCCCTTCACGCCGACAACATCCCACGCCCGGCGGGCCAGCCGCTCGACGAGCTCGTTCTCCAACGGTTCGATCGACTGGTGCAGGTTGGCAAAGAGTTGCTTGAACAACTCCGCGCTTTCGGGCAGCGGATCGGAAAGGTCTTTCGAGACCTCGCGAATCAGGCCATCGACAATGCCCGGCAGGACGTTGGCCTTGATGCTGGGCCAGACAATGTCGCGAGCCATGATCGCTTCGTCGGTGGGAGTGCTGGGGCTGAGGAGCAGCTCAAGCGCTTCGCGAAGGTTGATCGTGGCAGCCGCCCCTTTGAGGATTCCGCCCCGAGGGCCGACCTGATCTCCCGTTCCGCTGAGCCGAATGACGAGCGTCACTTGCCCCGCTTCGCCAGGCGTAACGGCGACAACGCGGCCGATCGTCTGCGCCACGCCATCTTTGCGTTCGCGGTAGACGAGCGTTCCGACCCGCGCGAGCAGCGCTTCGGGAACTTGCACTTCGAACGTCTGGAGCGAGGGATGGAAGATCTCTCCCGCCAGGTCACGCGCCCCCTCGCCGGCGCGCGTGGCCGCCGAGGTGCGAGCGAGCACGCCGGCGCCGATGGCGAGCAACACCACGAGCACGCCTCCGGCGGCGAGCCGAACGTGTTGTTGCCAGCGATAAGAACGATCCCACATATAATCGCCAGCGTAGCACGTTCTGCGAAATGGGCCAAGCTCGCAAGGTGAGCTGGAGGTGAACCGCAGATTACTGTGGCCGGGGTCTTTGACCCCGGATTCACTTGAGCATCCACGTCCGAGATCATTCGAACTTCTGCAACCATCCTGCACTGCTGGACAAGCCAGCAGCGGCACACCACGAAAGATTAAACCGCGGCGTCGTAGCGCATGATCAATACCGTCGCGGTCAGCACCACCGCCGCGCCGATGATCGCCGTGGCGCTCATCCGTTCATCGAGCAAAACCACAGCCAGCAGCACGCCGAACACAGGCACAAGGTAAAGCGACGCTGAGGCCACCGTGACCGGGATATGTTCGAGGACGTAGAAAAACAAAAGCATCGAAACCGTGTACATAAAGACCGCCAAAAAGGCGAAGGCGGCCCAGGCCGGGATGTTCAGCTCCGCCAGTTTTTCCAGCGATCCAGGCTCGCGCCACACGAGCACCGGCAGGCTGGCCAATGACGCGGCGATGTAACTGTAAATCAGGATTTCGACCTCGCCATAACGGGTCAGCAGCCCCTTACAATAGACGTTGTAGAACGACGAGCCGAAGCATCCGGCCATGATGAGCAAGTTGCCGATCAAGTAGCCTGAATCCAAGAACGAGCTTTGCTCGAGATCTTTGACGCTCATCAACATCACGCCAGCCAGTCCGATCACCAGGCAGGCAATACGCAATTTCGAGAGACGCTCGGCCAGCATCACGCTCGCCAGCACGGCGCTGATCACAGGGGTCAACAGATTCAGCACGGCGCCATTGGAAGCGCTGGAACGAAGAATTCCCCAAGTCATGCCGAGTTGCGCCACGACCTGCCCAACGACCCCCGCGATGGCGAATTGCGACCACTCGCGCGCTGTCGGCCGCGAGGCGCCCGGATGATTCTTCCAATGCCGCGCCAACAGGGGCGCCAGGAGCAGCGTGGCGACGTAAAACGGCAGAAAAGTGATCGCGATCGGGCCCAGATAGGGCTCCAAAAACTTCACAGCGGTCCCCTGCCCAGACCACATCAGACTGGCCAGCGCCAAGAGGAGCAAGAACCACGCGCTGCGCCGGCCGTGCTCCCGCGGAGGCGCCGGGCCATCATGAGGCGGCGCGGTGGTTTGATTCATGTGAAGTTTTATCCGGGCGAAACTTCTACCACTCCAAACCGGTCGGCCCCCGGCGAACTGCCGCGAAAGACATACGGCGCCCGGCCAGTTTCTTCGGCGTAGCGCTCGACAATCCGCGCGAACGCCGGCTCGGCCGTGACCGCGCCCAGCACCGCCACGGTTCCACCCGCCCCGCCGCCGGTCACCTTGGCGCCGTAGATTCCGCGCTCCGGCCCTTCTTCTCTCGCGAGCGACACCAGGCGATCGGTCGCGGCGTTGCCGAGCTCGGTTTCGGTATACCCGTGATGCGATTGGTAGATCAATTCCCCCATCAGCCGGGCGGCCGGCTCCAAATGATCGCCGATCGCCCCGGCCGCCAGCGCCGCGAATAAGCGGACGCGATGATTTTCTTCCACCGCGTAGCGTGCGCACGCGCGAACAGCATAGCTCGCCTCAGGGCGGGCCGGCGTGAACGGATCGACGTGCGCGCCGGCCTTAGCCAAAAACTCGGCGCCGGTCATTCGCTCCGGCAGCAGCCTCTCGAAGCGCTCGCGAAATTCCGACGGCGAGACGTTCGCCAGGTAGCCGCCGTAACGCTCGTCTGTGAAACGCGGGATGGCCGACGCGCGGTCTTCGCGCACCGCGAGCCCGAGTGAGTCGCACATCAACTTGTAGCCCATGAAGGCGCCGGCCCGCGCGGCTTCGTATTCGATCCCGGTCACGGCGTGCGTGACGCCGGAGTCGATCGCCCAGCAGGCCAGCTCCTGGGATAAACGAACTAGCGGCTGCGGCAGGCAGGGCTGACAGACGAGCGGCAGAACGTGTCCTTCGTCCCCCAGCACCACGGCGATCTGATCCATCACGCCGCAGGCGCTCTCGGCGATGACGTTTTCGACCCACTGGCACGCCTCGGCCAGCTCGACGCCCGAGAGTGGTGCGCCGTACCCGCTCGCCACGGCCTTCATCACGGCGACTTCGACCGCGGCCGACGAGCTGACGCCCTTCCCCAACGGCACGTCCGATTCGAGATAAACCGTCACGCCGCCCGTCAGCCGCCGCGTCGCTCGGCGATGCAAATAGTAGATCACCCCCAGCACGTAAGCGGTCCAGCGCACGCCGGGCGAACGATTGACTATCGCCCGCGTCGCGGCCTCGTCGGTCAGCTCGTCCAGCGAACATTCGACGCGCGGCTGCCAGCAGTGCTCGGCCACTTGCGGATTGACGAGGATAACCTGTCGATCTTCGCGGGCTTGCGCGGCGGCCCAAGTCGCTTCGCGGATCGTGGCCTCGAAGACCATGCCGCCGGTGTAATCGTCGTTTCCGCCCATCAAATCGAGCCGTCCTGGCGAACGGGCCACAAAGACGCTGCGTCCACGATCGAACAAATCGCCCGACTGCCGGAGCGAGCGAACCGTAGTCAAAAAATCGCTCATCACGCGACTCCGCCCAATGCGCGGACGCTGGCGATGAGATAACGAATCGCCTCATCGGTCAGCCGCGGATGAATCGGCAGACTCACGTAGCGCTCGAACAACG
>DASXPZ010000178.1:0-4711 GCA_036493275.1 Pirellulales bacterium | reverse complement strand
GACGTCTGCGACGCAGGCTCGGCCGCCACGGAACATTCTGCCATCGATCGGGTCTCGCTCGAAGCCCGCGTGGAGGGAGATTTGGAATTGCTGGCGGAATTGATCGAACTGTTCCTGGACACCACGCCTCGACTTCTCGGGGATATCGAGAACGGGATTCTGCAAAGCGATCCAAATGTCGTGCGGCATTCTGCCCACGCGCTGAAGGGAGCCATGCTGAGCATCGGCGCAACCCAGGCGGCGCATGCGGCGCTTCAATTGGAGACGATCGGCCTTACGGGCGACATGCAGTTGGCGGATGAATCGTTGGAGGCGCTGCTTCGCGAATTCGCTCGACTCCAAACCGAACTACGTCTGATTGCTGAGGAATGCACAATATGAAAGTCTTGATCGCAGAAGATGAAGCCGTCTCGCGCCGGCTGATGCAGGCCTCCCTGACGCGCTGGGGATACGATGTGATTACAACTAGCGACGGTTGTGCCGCCCTGTCGATCTTACAGGAACCCGAGCCTCCCAAGTTGGTCGTGTTCGACTGGATGATGCCAGGACTCGACGGCGTGGAGCTTTGTCGAGCGATCCGCGCCAAATCGCACCAGCCCTATACCTACATCCTGATGGTCACCGCCAAACGGACGCAAGAGAACGTGGTCGCCGGCCTGTCTGCCGGGGCAGACGACTACATCACCAAGCCGTTCGATCCGGAAGAATTGCGGGTTCGATTGCGGACTGGAAAAAGAATCGTCTGCCTGCAAGATCAGTTGATCGCCGCGCGAGAGGCGCTGGTCGAAGCGGCTACGCACGACTCGCTGACGGGGCTTTGGAATCGTCCGGCCATTCTCGACGCGCTGACCAATGAACTTAACCGAGCCGACCGGGAACATGGTTCCGTCGGCGTCGTGACCGTCGACCTCGACGACTTCAAGCGCGTCAACGACTCGCACGGACATCCGGTGGGAGATGAAGTGCTGCGAGCCATTGGGCGAGCCATGCGAAGCAACGTTCGCCCTTACGATTCGGTCGGACGGATCGGCGGCGAAGAGTTTCTGGTCGTGCTCCCCGGTTGCAACGCCATCAACGCCACCAGCCATGCCGAACGCCTGCGAGCCGCGATTGCAGAATTAGTCATGCCAACCGCTGCTGGCCCACTCTCGATTAGCGCCAGTTTGGGAGTATCGGTCGGTCGACGCAGCCTGCAGGCTGGGGAACTGATGCGCGCGGCCGACGAAGCGCTCTATGCCGCCAAACGGGGCGGGCGCAATCGGGTCGAATTCGTAGCTGCAAAGGAAAACGTCCAGGAAGCGGTCGCGCTGAGTTGAACACAACCGGTTCGGATGCCCTGCTACGGAGTCGTTCTGTTACCGCGCGAGCCGCCGCGATTCCGGCGACCGCCGCCGCTTCTCGACTGTCCCTGGCCTTGTCTGCGACCGAAGCCGCCGGGGCTGCCGCCGCTCATCTGCACGAATTTGGTGGCTTCGGCCACGTCGATCGCCCCGTCGCGATTCTGATCGATCAAGCCGAAGAAGCCCTGGAATTGCTCGGGAACTTCGTTCTTGCTCAGTGCGCCGTCGCTATTGCCGTCGAATTGACTAATCAATTTGCGGGCTCGATTCGACCTAATTGGAACAGAAATCGTCCCGGCGGGATAAATCAGATCTCCTCCGCCTACGCGATTGAACCGGGCTTTTCCAGGCAAAATGTTAGCCGCTGAACCGCAGCAAGGCAAAACTTTTTTTGCCGGACCGAAGGACCAGCACGGTTTCGCTTGCCAGGTCCGCGGGTGTCAGCACCACGTCTGACCCAGCGAGGCGGCGATTGTTCAGATAGCCTCCGCCCCCTTCGATCGTCCGGCGCGCGTCGCTCTTGCTCTTCGAGAGCCGCGCGGTGACAAAGGCGTCGAGCACCGGCAGCCCCGCTTCAAGGGTCGCTCGCGGCAACTCCTGGCTCGGCACGTCGGCAAAAATTTCGGCCAGTTCCGCGTCGCTCAGCGCCGAGATCTCGGCGCCGAACAAGGTTTCGCTCGCCCGTTTGGCCTTCGCCAGGCCCGCTTCGCCATGCACCAGCCGGGTAAAGTCTTCGGCCAGCCGGCGCTGGCTTTCGCGCCGGCCGGGATCGGCGGCGCGGGCCGCGTCGAGCGCTTCGACTTCTTTACGCGATAGGTCCGTGAAGTAACGCAGGCACTTGCCGACGTCGGCGTCTTCGACGTTCAACCAGTATTGATAGAACTGGTACGGGCTGGTCCGCTCGGGCGCAAGCCAGACGGCGCCGCTCTCGGTTTTGCCCATCTTGCCGCCATCGCTCTTGGTGAGCAGCGGCGCGGTCATACCGTAGAGATGCGCGCCGTCCATCCGCCGGGCCAGATCGATGCCGGCGGTAATATTTCCCCATTGATCGCTGCCGCCGATTTGTAATTCACAGCCGTGCGCGCGGCGGAGATGCACAAAGTCATAGGCTTGCAACAGCATGTAGCTGAACTCGGTGAAGCTCAGCCCCGAATCTTCGCGTTCGAGCCGGGTCCGGACCGAATCCTTGGCCAGCATTACGTTGACCGGGAAGTTCTTTCCCACGTCGCGCAGGAAATCGAGGTAGCGGAATTGGCTCATCCAGTCGTAGTTGTTCACCAGCTTGGCGCCGGCTTCGAAATCGAGAAACGCGCGCATCTGGCGCTGCATTCCCTCGACGTTCGCTCGCAGCGCGTCGAGCGAGAGGAGCTTGCGCTCTTCGCTCTTACCGCTGGGATCGCCGATCATGCCGGTGGCTCCTCCGACGAGGGCGATCGGCCGATGCCCGGCAAGCTGAAAACGCCGCAATATCATCAGCGGCACCATATGTCCCACGTGCAGGCTATCGGCGGTGGGATCGAAGCCGGCGTAGAGGACGCGTGAGCCCCCGGCGAGCCATTGGCGAAGTTGCGCCTCGTCAGTGGTCTGATGAATCAGTCCGCGCCACGAAAGTTCGGCGAAAATGTCTTGCACTGGGAATAGATCCGTATGGTGAAGGGGCGCTCGGCAGCGGGAGATTGGCGTACGACGAACAACCGACGAGTGCGCCGCGAATCGTACCCATTTCGAGCGTCGGCTGGGAAGAGGGGCTTGCAAGCGATAGCGGACCTCTCGCCGCCGCCCGACCGGAAGACGCGCTTGGCCTCCTTATTTTTTCGCCGGGCCGCCGAGCGAAGGCACGGCGCGAAGGCCGGGTTGCTTTTCGAGAATCTGACGGCGGGCGGCGTACTTGGCCAGAAATTCGCCGCGAGGGTCGAAGACGCGCCCCTCGGGGTCGTCCGCCGGAGTCAGCCGCGAGAAGGCGCCCAGCGATTCCTTCTGCATAAAGCCCAACCACTGGCGATCTGGGGAGAGCCCAAACATGCTTGGCTTTTCGGCCTGCCACATCCCTCCCATGAACTCGCGCGCCAGGGGCGCCATGTGCAACGTCATGCCGAGAAAGCAGACGATCACCCAACCGACGACAGCCGCCATCAGAAAGCCCCCTGCCTGATTGAGCGCGTTCGGAAACCGCACGCGCAGCTTCGAGGCCAGGTCGGTCAGCGCTCGCATGGCGGTATAGAAAAGCGCAAATAAACTCCAAATGATCAGAAAGTCAGCCACGTGGACCATGCTGGGAAACTGGCTATCCGACCAGCGGGTCATCGGTTCCCAGAAGTTCGTCGCCAACAGCGCGGCGGTCACCACGTTGACCAGCGTCACGGTGTTGGACCACAAGCCCTCTTTGCCAATCAGGGCGACGATCATCACGATCAACACCAGGTAGATCAAGCTCAGAATGAGTTCCATCGCATCTACTCCTTAAGCACTCGCATCAACTCGGGCAACGACGTGACCCCCTTGGCCACCAGCACGATCCCTTCCTCTTGCAACGTCCGCATGCCCGCCTTGCGAGCCGCCGCGCGCAAGGCCGCAAGTTGCGGAGTCCGAGTCAGCGCGGCGCGGACGCCATCGTCGACAATCAGCAATTCGTAGAGCGCGGTGCGGCCAAAGTAACCGATTCCCTGGCACTTTTTGCAGGGCCCTTCGTCGTCTTTTTCGTCTTCGGGCTTCGGTTGCGGCACGCGGTAGAACGCCTCGACGCGGCCGGCCGGGATGCCGAGTTGTTCCAACACGTTGGGCGCCGGGGCATAGGCTTCTTTGCACTTGTTGCACAGCTTGCGAATCATGCGCTGATTGAGCGCCACCGTGAGGCCCGCGGCGAGCTTTTCCGGCGGCATGCCGAGATCCAGCAATCGCAACAGCGAGTCCGCCGCTTCTTTGGCCCGCACACTGGTCACCACCTGTCGATTTTCATGCTCCACTTGTTCGAGCAACGCGGCGGCGCTATCGGCGTCGACCATGTCGGGCACGATGAAGACGTCGGGATGCTCGCGAACTAATTTCGGCAGGATCGAAAGCGGATTTTCGCTGGCCGCGGGATTGAAATAGGTGACCGGAACATTTTCGACCTTGAACTCCGAATTCACGCTCGATTCGAGCCCCACAAAGCTGCGGACGAAACGGTCCATGGCGCTAACAGTCACCGTAAACAGCGTCGAAAGTCCGCCGGCCGGCGGGGCCGAAACGACGATCAAGCCGCTTTGCGCCGCCAGTTGCGCCCGCAAAGTTTCGGCCAGCTTGTCCCGCATTTCGAGATCGGCGAATTTTTCGATCTTGTTCTTGCCACGCTGTAATTGCAGCAAGGCGCGTTCGCCTGTTTTGGTCCCTTG